>PNLC01000318.1 GCA_013822885.1 Bradyrhizobium sp. | reverse complement strand
CCCATCCCGGGCTGCTGCTGTTCTACCGGATGGGTGATTTCTACGAGCTGTTCTTCGAGGACGCCGAGATCGCCTCCAAAACGCTCGGCATCGTGCTGACCAAGCGCGGCAAGCACCAGGGCATGGATATCCCGATGTGCGGCGTGCCGGTGGAGCGCTCCGAGGACTATCTGCATCGCCTGATCAACGCCGGCCACCGGGTCGCCGTGTGCGAGCAGACCGAGAATCCGGCTGCCGCGCGCGCCCGCGGCAACAAGAGCGTGGTGGCCCGCGGCGTGGTGCGGCTGGTGACGCCGGGCACGCTGACCGAAGACACGCTGCTGGATGCCCGTACCAACAATTATCTGCTGGCGATCGCGCGCGCCCGTGGGTCGAGCGGCGCCGACCGCGTCGGCCTCGCCTGGATCGACATTTCGACGTCCGAGTTCATGGTCACCGAATGCTCGACCGCGGAACTGGCGGCGACGCTGGCGCGTATCAATCCCAATGAAGTGATCGTCACCGATGCGCTGTATGGCGATGCCGATCTGGGATCTTTGTTGCGCGAACTGCCGTCGGTGACACCCCTGACCCGCGACGTCTTCGACGGCGCCACCGCCGAGCGACGCCTGTGCGATTACTTCGCGGTCGCGACCATGGACGGCCTCGCCGCAATGTCGCGGCTGGAGGCGACCGCGGCGGCCGCCGCCGTCACCTACATCGACCGCACGCAGGTCGGCAAACGTCCGCCGCTGTCACCGCCGGCGCGCGAGGCCGCCGGAACCACGATGGCGATCGATCCCGCCACCCGGGCCAATCTCGAATTGACGCGGACGCTGGCAGGCGAACGGCGCGGATCGCTGCTCGACGCGATCGATTGCACCGTCACCGCGGCCGGCTCGCGGCTGCTCGCGCAGCGTCTCGCCGCGCCGCTCACCGACAGCGCTGCGATCGCGCGGCGGCTGGATGCGATCGCGGCGTTCGTTGCCGATAGCGCGGCGCGCGACGATGTCCGCACCACACTCAAGGTCGCGCCCGACATGTCTCGCGCGCTGGCGCGGCTATCGGTCGGACGCGGCGGCCCGCGCGATCTGGCAGGCTTGCGTGACGGCATCCTTGCCGCCGATTCCGCGCTGGCCCGACTTGCGCTGATCGAAGCGCCGCCGCCGGAAATCGTGGCGGTGATGGAGGCGCTGCGCCGTCCCTCGCGTGACCTCGCCCGCGAGTTCGAACGCGCGCTTGCGGAACAACTGCCGCTGATCAAGCGCGACGGCGGCTTCATCCGCGAAGGCTACGAGCCCGCGCTCGATGAAAGCCGCAATTTGCGCGACGCCTCCCGCCTCGTCGTCGCCGCGATGCAGGCGCGCTATTCCGAGGATACCGGCATCAAGGCGCTCAAGATCCGCCACAACAACGTGCTCGGCTATTTCGTCGAGGTGACCGCGCAGCACGGCGACAAGCTGATGGCGCCGCCGCTGAATGCGACCTTCATCCATCGCCAGACATTGGCCGGCCAGGTTCGTTTCACGACGTCCGAACTCGGCGAGATCGAGGCCAAGATCGCCAATGCCGGCGACCGCGCGCTCGGGCTCGAACTGGAAATTTTCGAGCGGCTCTGCGCCATGGTGCTGGGCGCCGGTGACGATCTCCGCGCCGCAGCGCATGCGTTTGCGCTGCTCGACGTCGCGACCGCGCTAGCGAAACTCGCCATCGACGACAACTACGTGCGGCCCGAAGTCGATGGCTCGCTCGGCTTTGCCGTCGAGGGCGGCCGGCATCCCGTGGTGGAACAGGCGCTCAAGCGCGACGGCCAGCCGTTCATCGCCAACGCCTGCGACCTGTCGCCAGGGCCTGCGCAGAAATCCGGCCAGATATGGCTGATCACCGGTCCAAACATGGCGGGCAAGTCGACTTTCCTGCGCCAGAATGCGCTGATCGCGCTGATGGCGCAGATCGGCTCCTACGTGCCGGCGTCACGGGCGCGAATCGGCGTCGTCGACCGCCTGTTCTCCCGCGTCGGCGCGGCGGATGATCTCGCGCGCGGACGATCGACCTTCATGGTCGAGATGGTCGAGACCGCCGTCATCCTCAACCAGGCCAGCGAGCGCTCGCTGGTGATCCTCGACGAAATTGGCCGCGGCACGGCGACATTCGACGGCCTGTCGATCGCGTGGGCCGCGATCGAGCATCTGCACGAAGCCAATCGCTGCCGCGCGCTGTTCGCCACGCATTACCACGAGCTGACCGCGCTCTCCGCCAAGCTGCCGCGGATGTTCAACGCCACCGTGCGCGTCAAGGAATGGCAGGGCGACGTCGTGTTCCTGCATGAGGTGCTGCCCGGCTCGGCCGACCGCTCCTACGGCATCCAGGTCGCGAAACTCGCGGGCCTTCCTCCAGCCGTGATCACGCGCGCCAAATCGGTGCTGGCGAAGCTCGAGGCGCAGGACCGCGGCCAGACCGCGCGTGCGCTGGCCGACGACCTGCCGCTGTTCGCCGTCCCCTCCCGCGCCGCCGCCGAGCCCTCGCCGCCAAGCGAGGCGGAGCTACTGATGGAGTCGGTGAAGGCGCTGCACCCCGACGAGATGTCGCCGCGCGAGGCGCTGGACGCGCTCTATGCGCTGAAGGCAAAACTGCCGAAGGGCTGACGAACCGTCGCCCGCACAAGCGAAGCGACATGCAGGGCGACGCTGGCACCGGCCCGGCCACGAAACGAAAAAGCGTGCGGCTCTTATCCCGCAAACGGCTGGATCAATTTCAGCTTCGCCGCGAAGCGGATGCTGCGCTTGCCCGCCAGCGCGGTCGCCTCGATCTCGGCGCCCTCGGCACTGCAGCGGCCGGAGAAGCCGATGCCGACCTCACGACCGCCGAACAGCGGGTGCTCGTCCTTTGCCGGGGTGTGCTCCTGGTTGACGAACTCGCCTTTCCAGCGGCCATTCGCGGAGGTGTAGGAGCCGAGATAATAAAAGAACGCGTCGCCGCCGAGGATGCGGCCGTCCTTCAGCAGCATCACGCCGGTCTGTCCGCCGGCGATGCCGTCCAGCATCCGGATGTCGATCGAGTAAAGACCGCTGACGATGCCGCCTTCACCAACCTCTCCCGGCGGCGGAATGTCGTCATTGCCGAGCGGGGTCATGACCGCGCGGAACACCGAGCCGGCATCTTCCACGACACAGCCCGCGAAGTGCCAGACGTCGCCCTGCGGCTTGCCGCGTATGCTGATCGTGACGGCGTCGGAGCTGACGAGCATCCTCCGATGCGGCGACGGGCTGTGGCGACGGGTCCGCAATCTGGCGATGATTTCGCCGTCCACACTTTCGTAAGTGCCGAAGTGCGCGAATGCCGTGTTACCTCCGAGCATCGTTCCGGCATGGGCGTACAGCACGCTGCGGCCGGTGCCGCCGCTGATGTCGTATTCGACTCTGTACAATCCCTCCACCGCGCGCCTCGGTTCTGTTCCGTTGCCAGCTTAGCGGGTCCCATCGCAGTCGGTAACCATCAAACTTGGGTCTCGGTGTGTGCAGCCTTCCTGCGCCCGAGCCACCACAGACCCAGGTTCCAGCCAATGCAGGTCGCGAGTGCGAGGCTAAGCCCCACGGCCGAACCGAACTGCAATGCCGCGACATGCAGCACCGATATCGCGATGCCCAATCCTATCAGTCCCCATGCGCTGTTGGCGAGCACCGCAGCCGTCGGCGGGCCGCCGATGCGCGGGTGCAGGATCAGCATCATCGACGTGAACACGATCGGAAACAGCGCGATCATGCCGCTCACCTTGGGACCGACCCAGCTCGAGGTGGTGACCACGGTCGCGACCAGTGTTGCGACCAGCGAGGCCCGCAGCGGAATGTCGTACCAGCGGCGCCGGATCGGCGGCATCTTGGCGTGGCGGTAGCGCGCCAGCAGCGGCACGCAGATGCCGAACGCGATGGCGTTCGCGATCAGTCCGCCGGCCAGCGACCATTGCACCGAGCGGATGATCGCGGCGAGCACGAACCACACGGCCACCGCCGCGGTGCAGCTCAGCAGCGCGCCGTGGCGCTGCGCCAGCACGACATAGGTCAGTCCCAGGAAGATCGTCGCGGCATTGATCGGCAGGCTTGCGAGCGCGCCCTCGGCGATGAAAGCTGCATCATGATCGAGCGCGAGGAACACGTAGGACGGCCCTGCCGAAATCGGCAGCGTTGCGATCAGCGCGCCGATCACCGGACCCGATCGTTCGGTGACGACGGAGGCCGTCACCACGAACGCCGCCGTGATCGCCATGCGCAGACCAAGCGTGAGGATGAAGGCGAGTTCGGGGGACATGTGATCCGTCGCCCCTGCGAACGCAGGGGCCCATACGCCGCGGCCTAACTTTTATGGAAGGTGCAGGTTGATACTTCCCGCACCGACGGATTCCGGTGGTTATGGGCCCCTGCGTTCGCATGGGCGACAGCGGAGCTCACACCCGCTTCATCGTCACCGAAACCTTCGGGCCGTTCTTGATGGTCTGATAGACCACGCAATAGCGCTCGGTGAGTTTCAGCAGCAGATCGAGCTTATCCTGCGGCGCGTCGGTTCCGACTTCGAATCGCAGGCGGATTTCCTCGAAACCGACCGGGGCTTCCTTGGCGACGCCGAGCGTGCCGCGAAAATCCAGGTCGCCTTCGGCGATGACATTGCCGGTCTTCAAGGGAACTTCGACGGCGGTTGCGACCGACTTCAGCGTGACGCCGGCGCAGGCGACCAGCGCTTCGAGCAGCATGTCGCCGGAGCACAGCTCTAACCCGGACCCGCCGGTCGCGGGATGCAGCCCGGCCACCGCCAGCGCGCGACCGGTCTCGACCTTGCAAGTGATGCCGTCATTGTCGATCGAGCCCTTGGCCTTCAACGTGATGACTGCCGCCGATGGATCCGACTTATAGCGTTCCTTGATCGGGGCCTGCATAGCGCGGAGTTCGGCAGCGTCCATTTTCGTCTCCCGGATTCTTGTTTGGCCCCGTCGGATGTAGTGCGAAATCGCATCGCTGTCATCACCGGCCCCTGCCGGCCCCGCCCCAAGCCCCATAAATGCCCGCCTTTTCAACAAATTAAGCCTGTAATTCGGTGCGGTTGCGCAATAGCTTTGATTCGACCCACAATCGTCAGTGACAGCCTCTGCGCCGTCCGATATTCCGGGAGACCATGGATAGCGTCGTGACAGAAGAACGCCCCGGGGCGGATGACCGTTTCGATACCGCACGGATCACCGCGGCGGTCGATGCGCTGGCCGAAAAGCATGCCGGCCGAGAGGACGTGTTCCGCCAGGCGCTGGCGCAATTGCTCAAGGCCGAGATGATCGCGGCTCGCGCCACCGCGCAGGCGATGCTGCTGAAGGACCGCAACGGCCGCCGCTGCGCCGAGCGGCTGTGCTTCATGCAGGACGAGATCATCCGCATCCTCTATTCGGCGGCGACGCGGCATCTCTATCGTTCGCATATCCCTTCCGGCGCCGAGCGCATGTCCGTGGTCGCAACCGGCGGCTATGGCCGCGGCCTGATGGCGCCGGAATCCGACATCGATCTGTTGTTCATCCTGCCCTACAAGCAGACCGCCTGGGGCGAGCAGGTGGCGGAAGCCATTCTCTATTGCCTGTGGGACATGGGATTGAAGGTCGGCCACGCCACGCGCTCGGTCGACGAATCGATCC
>PNLC01000317.1 GCA_013822885.1 Bradyrhizobium sp. | reverse complement strand
GTTGATCGGCTCCCTCAGCGGCGCTTCGGCATCCGGATATTTCGCGTTGCCGATGACCAGCGCGTAGCGCTCACCGGCTGCGAACGACGGGCCCACCGATACGGCCGAAAATATCAAGGCAACAAGCAATGCAAGGCGGATTTTCATATTGAAAGAGGTCCAGATCACGGCAACCCAGCCAAAATAGCGCCGATACCAGCTCGCGCCGCGGCGACCTTACTCCACGCATTCTCCATTATCAAACCACGGCGCAGGCACGTCAATTGCTCACGGCGGCGACGTTGATTGCGACAATTAACCGCGACGAGCCGAGCCGGAGGAAGAGGAAAAGCCGCGTCGACAAACGAAGACGGCGCCTGGTTCCAGACCCGCCGCACAATGCTGTTCGTCGCAGAGCCCGACATATGCCCGTCATGATCAATGAGTGCGTCGCACACCATTACCGAGGCAAACTACCTTGGAGCGATATTTCAATTTAGTTCTCTCTTGGCGGGATTAATGTGACCCCTCTCACGTAATTCTGCCGCCCTGCCATGCCGCCGTTGCCGCACGGGTTTGACCTTTGCGGATGACAATGGCTTGGTGCCGTCATCGGCCAAATCTCGACACCCAAGAAAAGAGAAAAGTGACACCGATGGGAAATGCCTACGAAATCTACGCGCTGCGCTATGCGACGATGTCGCCGCGTACCCCCAACATGAATTTTCTGGCCCCCGATCCGCACGAGACCACGGCGGCGGACCTCGATTATTTCGTCTGGCTGGTCCGCGGTCAGGGCCGCGATATCCTGGTCGACACCGGCTTCAATGCCGAAGAGGCGAAGGCGCGTGCGCGCAAGCTGACGCTCAATCCGGTCGATGCGCTGGAGAAGTTCGGCGTTTCCGCCGACGGCATCAAGGACGTCGTCGTTACCCATTTGCACTACGACCACGCCGGCAACCTCGATCGTTTCCCCAGCGCGCGATTCCATCTGCAGGAACGCGAGATGAGCTACGCGACCGGGCGCTGCATGTGCAACGGCATGCTGCGGCATCCGTTTTCGGTCGAGCACGTCACGACGATGGTGCGCCATGTCTATGGTGAGCGCGTCACCTTCCACTCCGGCGACGGCGAGATTGCACCCGGCGTGACGGTGCATCGCGTCGGCGGCCATTCCGACGGCCTGCAGGTAGTCCGGGTCGAGACCGCGCGGGGCCCGGTGGTGCTGGCGTCGGACGCGGCGCATTATTACGCCAATCTGCAGAAGCGCAGCCCGTTTCCGATCGTCTACAATGTCGGCGACATGGCGCAGGGCTGGGAGATTGTCGAACGGCTTGCCGGCCATCCCGATCGCTTCATTCCCGGCCACGATCCGTTGGTAAGCGAGATCTATCCGCGCGCCAGCGACAAGGTCGACGCGTTCGCGCTGCATTTGGCACCGTCGCGTTCGTTTGCAAAATAGGTTCAAGAAAAGATGTCAGACTACAATACACTCGGCTTCATCGGCCTTGGCGTGATGGGCGAGCCGATCTGCCGCAACCTCGTCAAGAAGAGCGGCAAGCGCGTCGTTGCGTTCGATATGTCGCCGGAGCCGTTGGCGCGACTGCGTGCCGACGGCGCCGACGTCGCGGCCTCCGCCGCCGACGTTATCAGGCAATGCGACCTGCTGTTTCTCTGCCTGCCCAGCGCCAAACATGTCCGCGCGGTTTTCGAGGGCGACGGAATCCTCAAGAATATCAAGAGCGGGCAGGTCGTCGTCGATCTCGGCACGTCGTCCGTCAGCCAAACCCGCGATTTCGCCGGGCAACTGCATGCCAAGGGCGCGGCCTGGGCCGACGCGCCGATCGCGCGCACGCGCCAGGCGGCGCAGGACGGCACGCTGAGCGTGATGGTTGGGGCTGTGCCCGCGCTCTACACCGAGATCGAGCCGCTGATCCGCTGCTTCGCCACCGACGTCACCAATTGCGGCGAGGTCGGCGCGGGGCAGGTCACCAAGATCCTCAACAACATGGTGCTGTTCGAGACCGTCAACGCGCTGGCCGAAGCGGTTGCGGTGGCGAAGCACAACGGCGTCGATCCGAAACTGCTGCTCGATACGTTGTCGAAAGGATCAGCCGACAGCTTTGCCTTGCGCAATCACGGCATGAAGGCGATCGTGCCGGGGACTTTTCCGGAGCGCGCGTTCTCGACCGAATATGCGCTGAAGGATCTTTCCTACGCGCTGGAGCTGGCGTCCGACGCCGGCATCAGGATTCGCGGTGCGGAGCTGATCGGCACCGTGTTGCAGGAAGCCATCGATGCCGGTTCCGGCGATGCGTATTTTCCCGTGATTGCGAAACATATCGACCGAGCATAGTGGCGCCCGGATTCGTCAGGAGTTGAACCATGATCACTCGATTTCCCGGATACACGCCCACCCGCAGCGGCGCCGTCGTCCACGACAACCTCGTCTTCACGGTAGCGGTCGCGCCCGATCCGGTCAGTCCCTCGATGTACGAGCAGAGCGTGAAGGCGCTCGCCCGGCTCGACGAGAACCTCGCGAAATGCGGCACGGACAAGAGCAAGATCCTCTCGGCCATCGTCTATATCGCCGACATCAAGCGCAAGGGCGAGATGAACCGCGCCTGGGACGAATGGGTCGACATGAAGAACCCGCCGATGCGCGCCTGCCTCGGCGTCGAGCTCGAACCGCCGCATATCGTGGAGATCGTCGTGACGGCGGCGAAGTGAATTTTGGTGCGGATCGAGCGTAGCGACAACTTCCGTCATTCCGGGGCGATGCGAAGCATCGAACCCGGAATCTCGAGATTCCGGGTTCGCTTCGCGCCCCGGAATGACGGCGAGACTAATACGCCTCCTTCGCATCCGCCTCTTCGCTGGTCTGCACCAGATCCAGGCTCTCTTCGAGCTTGCCGAGCATGCGCCCAAGATCCCGCCGCTCCTGCGCGGAAAGGCACGACAGTATTTCCTGCTCCTTGCGCAGCAGCCGCGGGATCAGTTCTTCGTAGAGCGTTGCGCCCTTGCGCGTCAGGCGCAGCCGGAATTCGCGGCGGTCGTCGGCGTTTTCGACGCGTTCGATCATCTGCCGCTTCATCAGCGAGGTGACGGCGCGGCTGATGGTGGATTTGTGCGTGCGGGTGCAATCGGCGACGTATTGCGCGCTGCAGGGATCGTGGCGGAAGCCGAGCGTCGCCAGCACGCGCCATTCCGGAATGTCGAGCCCGTAGCGGGTCGCATACTCGACCGAGAGCGCCGAACTGACCTCGGCCGCGAGCCGGTTCAACCGGAACGGCACGAACCCGAAGAGATCGAGCCGGGCGTCCGTCTTCGACGCGGCTTCTTCGCGCGAACCGGCGGTCACTTCGGTTGAAAACGCCTTCGGCAAGGATAGCCTCGATTTGAGTTGACGCCGGACCCGGCCCGGGGTTTAAGATAGTTGCAGGTGCGACTATCTAGCACGGTCGCCCGCTCTTTGCCAGTCACAGGCCTCGGCCAGTCACAGGGTTCAGCCCGCATGGCGCAGACCAAAACCCAGTTCGGCTATCGCCGCCATCCCGATCAGGATCGGCCGGGTTCGAACCTGGCCGAACACGCCGTCGTCGTGGTCGGCGCAGGTCCGGTGGGGCTGTCGCTGGCGATCGATCTGGCGCAGCGCGGCCAGGCCGTCGTGCTGCTCGACGACGCCGACCGCATTGGCGAAGGCTCGCGGGCGATCTGCTTTTCCAAACGCTCGCTCGAATTCTGGGACCGGCTCGGCGTCGGCCAGCAAATGGTCGACAAGGGCGTGGTGTGGAGCGTCGGCAGGATCTTCCACGGCGAGTCCCAGCTCTATCAGTTCAACCTGCTGCCGGAGCAGGGGCACAAGCGGCCGGCCTTCATCAACCTTCAGCAATTCTACGCCGAGGCCTATCTGGTCGACCGCGTCGAAGAATTGCCGGCCATCGACCTGCGCTGGCGCAACAAGGTGGCCGCGCTCGAAGCGCGCAACGACCATGTGCTGCTGACCATCGAAACGCCCGAGGGTCCGTACCGCATCAGCGCCCGCTTCGTGATCGCCTGCGACGGGGCCAAATCCTCGCTGCGCCGGCTGGTTGGCGCGGAGTTCGCCGGACAAGTGTTCGAGGACCAGTTCCTGATCGCCGATGTCAGGATGACGGCGGCGTTTCCGACCGAGCGCTGGTTCTGGTTCGATCCGCCGTTCCATGCCGGCCGCTCGGCGCTGTTGCACAAGCAGCCGGATGACATCTGGCGGATCGACCTGCAACTCAACCGCTTTGCCGATCCCAATGTCGAAAAGCTGCCGGAGAACGTGCGGCCGCGCATCGCCCGCATGCTCGGGCACGACGAGTTCGATTTCGAATGGATTTCGCTGTACAAATTCCAGTGCCGGCGGATGAACAAGTTCATCCACGGGCGCGTGATCTTCGCCGGCGATGCCGCGCACCAGGTTTCGCCGTTCGGGGCCCGCGGCGCCAATTCCGGACTGGAGGACGCCGAGAATCTGGCGTGGAAGCTCGATTGCGTGCTGCGCGGAACGTCGCCCGAGGCATTGCTCGAGAGCTACCATATCGAGCGAAGTGCGGCTGCCGACGAGAACATCCGCGAATCCACCCGCTCGACCGATTTCATGGCGCCCAACTCGCACCAGGAGGCGCGGCTGCGCAAGGCGGTGCTGTCGCTCGCCCGGGAAACCGAGTTCGGCAAGCGCATGGTCAATGGCGGGCGGCTGTCAACGCCGTCGGTCTATGCGACACCGCTCTCGACCGCCGATGGCGACAACTGGCGCGGCGGTCCGCAACCCGGAACCTCGATGCCGGACGCGCCGGTTGCAGGCGCGCGCGGCGAACAAATTTTTCTCACCGATGCTTTCGTCAAGGCCGGCATGCGGTTCACGCTGCTGGAATTCGGCAATGGCGCCGCCCCGGAACTGCCCGAAGGCGTGTCCGCGATCCGGATCGGCAAGGACGGCCTCGTCGATTCGGATGGCCTCGCCGCCGCGCGTTACGATGCCGAACCCGGCACCGCCTATCTGTTGCGGCCCGATGGCTACGTTGCAGCGCGGTTTCGGCACCCGACCCGCGAGGGGCTCGACGCCGCGCTGGCGCGGGCCGCAGGCATCAACTGAGGTTTCATCATGGCGCTATCGACCGCTTCGAATTTCGCCAAACCCGACGATGCGTTTCGTGCCATCGTCGAGGCGCATCGCGGCCTGAGCGACGAACAGAGCGCCGATCTCGACGCCGCGCTGGTTCTCGTGCTCGCCAACCACATCGGCGATATTGCCGTGCTGAACGAAGCCATCGCGCTCGCCAAGCGGCGGATGCTCGATGCCAGCCAGCAGCAACAACAGCAGCAATAGATCAACATCCCGAACCAAGTCAGGAATCGAATTGATGGCCAAGGGTTTCGCATCCACCACCGACATGGCGGAGAAGAAGATCACCTTCTCCGAAATCGGCACCGATCTCTATGCCTTCACCGCCGAGGGCGATCCGAACTCCGCGATCATCGTCGGCGACGACGGCTGCCTGGTGTTCGACGCGCAGTCGACGCCGGCGATGGCGAATAAAGTGATCGAGCGCGTTCGCACCGTCACCGACAAGCCGATCAAATATGTCGTGCTGTCGCATTACCACGCGGTGCGCGTGCTCGGCGCTTCCGCCTACAAGGCGCAGGGCATCGT
>PNLC01000316.1 GCA_013822885.1 Bradyrhizobium sp. | reverse complement strand
AGCATGAACAGCCCCAGCCGGGTGATATCATTCGTTAACGCGGCCCATTTCATCGACCATTACGCGATGCTGATTTTCGCGGCTGCCGTCATCATCATGGGCCCGGCGCTTGGCATGTCCTATTCGGAACTGCTGCCTTACGCCACCCCGGGCTTCGTCGCCTTCGGGGCCGGCTCGCTGATCACCGGCTGGCTCGGCGACCGCTGGAGCCGCCGCCACATGATGGTGATCTTCTTTGCCGGCATCGGCGTCTCGATGATCGCGGTCGGCTTCGTGCAGACGCCGCTGCAGCTCGGCGCGGCGCTTTTGGCAATAGGCCTGTTCGCCTCGATCTACCATCCGGTCGGCACCGCGATGATCGTGTCCTATGCCGACAAGCTCGGCCGCGAGATGGGCCTGAACGGCGTCTGGGGCAACCTCGGTGTGGCGTCGTCGGCGCTGGTTACCGGCGTGGTGGGGCAATATTTCGGCTGGCGCTCGGCCTTCGTCGTGCCGGGCATCATCACGATCCTGATCGGCGTGGCCTTTGCCCTGATGGTGGTGCACGAGGACCGCACCGGCTCCAGGCAGGCGGCGGCGCAGGCGCGCATCGCCAAGCAGGACATGTGGCGCGTGCTGCTGGCCTTGTTGATCGTGGTGATCGCGATCTCCACCACCTTCAACGCCATTACGGTGGCGATGCCGAAACTGTTCGCCGAGCGGCTCGCCGGCCTGACCAGCAGCCCGGCGATGCTCGGGGTCATCGCGGCCAGCGTCTATGTCTTCGGCGCGATGACGCAATACACCATCGGCAGGCTGATCGACCATTATTCGCTGAAGTCCGTGATGCTGCCGCTGTCATTCATCCTGGCGCCGTTCATGTATTTGGCGGCGTCGCTCTCGAATCTGCCGCTGATCATCGCCTCCATCGGCATCGTGATGGGCGCTTTCGGGCAGGTCACCGTCAACGACGCCATGGTCGGCAAATACACCACCGACGAATGGCGTTCGCGCGCCTATTCGGTGCGCTACTTCGTCGGCTTCACCGCGGCGGGCGCCTCGGTCGGCCTGGTAGCCTGGCTCTACGAGCGGGGCGGCTTTTCCACCATGCTGCAGGCGTTCGCCGCGCTGTGCCTGCTGGTGATCGTGGCTGCCATCATCCTGCCGCAGGAGATCAAGGCGCCGGCGGCGCAGGCGAACTGATCGCCCGTCATCAGCTCGCCAGCGCCTTGGCGATGATATCGGAGCTCTTCTCTGCGACCATGATCGTCGCCGGGTGAATGTTCGGCGAGGGCATCGCCGGCATGACGGACGCGTCGACGACCCGCAGACCATCGATGCCACGAACGCGGAGCTCACTGTCCACGACGGCGCCGTCATCCTCGCCCATCCTGCAGGTGCCGCAGGGATGATAGACGGTAGAGCCGACATTGCGGACGTATTCGGCGATCTGGTCGTCGCTCGTGATGTCAGGTCCGGGCCTGATCTGTTCGGTCACCAGCGAGCGGAACGGCTCGGTCGCGACGATCTGCCGGGCAATGCGAAAGCCGGCCTGCATGATGCGCATGTCGTCGGGGTCGGTCAGGTAATTGGCCTGGATGCGCGGCGGCATGCGCCCCTCCGCATCGCGTAGCGTGATTTCACCACGGCTCTTCGGCCGGCAGACACTGAAGATGAAGGTAAATCCCGGCCAGCGATGCAGGCCGGTCTTGAATCCGTCAGTCGAAAAATTGAGGCACTGGTACTGGATGTCGGGCACCGGCTCGGAGGGGGATGATTTGGCGAACAGCGTGGCTTCGGTCGCGCCGACCGAGAGTTGTCCCGATCCCCTGAGCAGCCATTCGAGGGCGAGTTTGACCGACTTGGCCGGTCTCATCACGGCTTCGTTCAGCGTATCGGTCGCGTTGGTCCTGAACGTGAAGCTCGACTGGTAATGGTCCTGCAGATTCTTGCCGACGCCGGGAAGATCGCGTTTCACTTCGATGCCCAGCCTCACCAGTTCGGCGGCCGGGCCGATGCCGGAAGCGAGCAGCAGCACCGGAGAATTGATCGCGCCGCCGGAAATGACCAGCTCGCGTCGCGCGCCGATGCGCTGGATCTGGCCGTCGCGCTCGATCTCGACCCCGATGGCGCGGTTGCCGTCGAACAGGATGCGGCGAACCCGGGCTTTCGTCATCAGCTCGAGATTTTTTCGGTTCAGATTCGGCTTGAGATATCCGACCGCGGTCGAGCGGCGCCAGCCATTGTGGACGTTGAGCGGCGCGAAGCCTATGCCGTCGATGCGCTCGCCGTTGAAATCGGGGTTGCGCGGATACTGCAGCCGCTCGCAGGCCTCCACGAATGCCCTTGCCGCCGTCGAGGGGCGCTTGATGTTCGACACCGTCATCGGGCCGCCGGTGCCGCGCCACGTGTTGGCGCCATCGACTGAGTGTTCCATCCGCTTGAAGTAGGGCAGCACGTCGTTGTAGCCCCAGCCACGGGCGCCGAGACGCTGCCATTCGTCGTAATCGCTGGGGGCGCCGCGCAGGAAGACGAGGCCATTGATGGACCCGGAGCCGCCCAAAACCTTGCCGCGCGGCCAGATCACGGTTCGGCCGCCAAGACCCGGTTCGGGTTCGGTCTCATAGCCCCAGTTCATCTTCGGGTTCGGGACCAGCTTGCCGAAGCCCATCGGAATGTGAATCCAGGGATTGCGATCGCGTCCGCCGGCCTCGATGACGCAAAGCGACACGTTTGGATTTTCCGTCAGCCGGGCCGACAGCACGCAGCCGGCGGAACCGCCGCCTGCCACGACGACATCGAATTCCGCATCGAAACCGGATTTACGCGTCAAGACGTCTAGCTCCCAACTGCTTTTGCCGCAGAGGATAATGGCCGGCGGATGGTCTGGATAGGCTGGTGTTCGCTCTCACTCGATCTTCGGCAGCACCATGTGCAGATGATGGTTCGAGATCTGCATGAACCCCTGGAAGGGATGGCTGAGATCGACGATCAGAAACAGCGCGCTCGATACCGAAAGCGCGAACACCAGCGTCGAGGCCACCACGATCAGGCCCGGCTCGGCGAACAGGCTGAAGCTCGCGAAGATCACCACCAGCCAGAACACCAGCACGACGAAGAACGGCAGCGGGATCGCGTCATCGCCCTGGGTGAACACCAGTAGCCGCGTCCGGCCCATGTCGGTGGTGAGCTGGATGATTCGGGATTTCAGCGAGGTTTGCTCGGCGTTGGCGGGCGTCAGCCCTTCAACGGCTCTGTAGAAGCGCTCGGCCATCTCGCTGACGACAAAGGCCGATCCGCCGCCTTTGCCCGAGATGTTCTCTCGCCAGATGCGGGCGGTTGCAGACGGGATGATTTCACGCAACAGGGTGCGCGCCGCCCTCGCTTCCGGCCCGTACTGCGTCAGCATCTGGTCGACCAGCACGGCGTTGGTACCGAGCTGCCGGATGTTGGTGTTCTGACTGTCATAGGTGTTTTTCGCCGAGGCGATCATCAGGCCGATCACAAGCGCCGCCAGCGTCGAGAGGAAGCCGGCGCCGAGGCGGATCGCTTCCTTGGATCCTCCCTCCAGCAGTTCGGCCGGCAGGCTCCGCTTCAGGACCATGCCCATTGCCGCACCGAACAGGATCGAGACGAAGGAGGCCAGAAACGCGGCAGTCGAACTCATGGCGTCATCGCTCTGTCATCCCGGCGGCGTGGAACATGAGGTCATTGCATATCGGGGAGAGCGGGCCGAGGCTACCCGCGACGATTTGCTGCGATGCAACAGATCAACTGGGCCGTGAACTCAAACAGAACACTTGACCACGGCTACCCTCCTTGTGTGAGGTGCGCCCATGACACGAATCCGGCTTTTCCTTTGCATCATTGCGATATCGATGCCTTCGCTGGCCGCCGCGCAGCAGGCCATGAAATTCGAGGAGTCCGCAGCCATGCTGGCCGCGAGCTGCGGCAAGGACATCGACGACAATTGCCGTGGCGTCAATCTCGACGCCACGCGGCTCAGGGAGTGCCTGAATCGCAATCAGGACGTGGTGTCGGCGAAGTGCAAGGCCGATTATCCGACCGCCTTGAGCGCCATCCAGCAGCGCATCACCGCGCGGACCTCGCTTGTCAGGCTTTGCAATTGGGAGCTGAACAAGTTCTGCCGCGAGGTGCGAACCGATCCGGTCAAAGGCCTGCAATGCCTGCTGGAATCCACCAAGAAGGCAACACCGAACTGCAACAAGGCGATCACTGCTGCGGGGTATAACTGATGCGTTCGGTGAAGAGGGGGATGCAAAACATCAGCCTGTTGCTCGGTGCCCTGTCCGTGCTGGCCTGGCCGACAGCGGCTGCGCGCGCGCAATCGATCTCGACCGCTGATATCATCGAGAAGCTCGCGTCCGACGAGGAAGTGAACATCGACCTGGCCGCCTTGCGCCAGCAGGCGGCCGAACGCATCAAGGCGAGGGTGGATCCCCAGCCGCAAAAGCGGCCGCCGATCGCGCCGCAACTGTCCAAACTGCCGCAGGTCCGTTTCGACATCGTGTTCGACCCGGATTCCTCCCTGGTCCGGCCGGCCTCGTACCAGACCGTCGGCAGCATCGCCGACGCGCTGACCGATCCGAAACTGCGGCCCTATCGCTATCTGATCGTCGATCATGTCGAATCCGCCGGCCGGCGCGACCACAATTTGATCCTGAGCCAGCGGCGCGCCGACTCGGTCCGGGATGTGCTGGTGAACACTTTCAAGGTGGCGCCGAAGCGGCTGCAGGCGCTTGGCCTTGGCGAGGAACAGTTACAGGATACCAATCGACCGGCCGGGCCTGCCAATGCGCGCGTCCAGATCATCGCGGTCGGAAAGTTCGAGACCGAACCGGCCAAGCCGGCAACGCCGGCCGCGCCAGCGCAAAAGGGCGCCGCGGCGAAGAAAAAGAAAAGCTGACCATCCCGGGTGGATCAGCGCTGAGGGTCCGCAGCCAGACTTCGCAACGCTCGACCAGTCCGGAACCAAAGTGGCCGCCGTCAACGACACGACCACCATGCGCGCACTGTCCGCCGTCATTCGGGGGCGATGCGAAGCATCGAACCCGGAATCCATCGGGCAGCAGCGAAAGGCGTGAGAGGGATTCCGGGCTCGCGCTACGCGCGCCCAGGAATGACGGGGAGGGTGCCCGACATGCGCCAACATATGTGCAACTGCACAAATACAGGGCATTGTACCCTGTCACGGTCCTGCGGTCCGCCGATAATCCCTTATAATCACGAGACTTTTATGCGTCGACTGGCAGATTCCGGTTGGCACATTGATTGCTTAATCAATCCTCAGTCAATGACGACTGCCGTCCTACGGATTGCCGAAGCCAATGTTGGCAGAGGCGCAGGGATTGGGTGACCTCGACGAGGCGCCCGGAGCAGTCATCGGGACCATTTCCCAAAACTTGTCCCACGAAAGCTTGCGCATCTCTGTCTCCGATCGAGCGTGACTTGTTGTCCGCGGCGCCGACGCAGAACTCATCTGTTCTGCGCATGCGTCGCTCCCGCAGCACGAGGACGGCCTTGCTCTCACTCTTCATCGGCGCGGCAGCGTTTGCCGGCGCTTGCTTCGAATCCTTAACGATCAAGGGGAACTGGAATGGCCTATCTCGCGCCTTCGGAATTCGTGACCAAGATGGTCGACGCCGGAGAATCCAAGATCTTCATGTCGACGCGCGATACGG
>PNLC01000315.1 GCA_013822885.1 Bradyrhizobium sp. | reverse complement strand
CTCGGAGATCGGCATCGGCTTGTTTTCGGCGCCGAGAAAGCCCGTGACCTTGGGCGTGTTCTTGATCAGATGAAACGCCTCGTCGGTCAGCTTCATCTTCACCAGCACGTAGCCCGGGAAGAACTTGCGCTCGGCGTCGATCTTGCGGCCGCGGCGCACTTCGGTGACCTTCTCGGTCGGCACCAGCACTTGCTCGAACAGATCCTCAAGCCCGCGCTGCTTCGCCTGCTCCCGGATCGATTCCGACACCTTCTTCTCGAAGTTCGAATAAGCGTGAACGATATACCAGCGCTTGTCCATGGATTGGGTTCCGGTGCTCATCAGCGAACGCCCAGCAGGAAGGTGACGAGATAGCGGATGACCATATCCGAGAAGAAGAAGAAGATCGAAGCCAGCGTCACCATCACGAAAACCATGATGGTGGTGATCGTCGTCTCGCGGCGCGTCGGCCAGGTGACCTTGGCGGTCTCCGAGCGCACTTCCTGCAGGAATTTGAACGGGCTGAAAGCCATCGTTGGGGTATCCGCGTCCTTTGTCAGATGATTGGATGATTTAAGGCTAATCCGAACAGCCCTCTTGCGCCCAGCCCTCTCTCGAAGGATGAGCCGCTCAGCAGGCTCGATTGTTCGGGGGAATTCAAAGCCGCGCCGGATATCCGCTAAACGGGCCGGCAGCAGGTGGCGGGTATCTACTGCCAGCCGGGCCAAAGGTCAAGGTACGGGGTGCCGCGGGGCGCCCAAGCGGCCGTTTCTAGGGGTTTGCCGGAGGCCGTTGGGAAATCGGGCGAAAAACCCGTGGTTAACCGCCGGTACTACCTCCGCTCAAATCCTCACAACACCGCGATCTCGTTCTTAAAAGCTCGCTGCTAGCCTTCAGGGTACTATCGACGGGTTAAAGGGATGACCATGGCTCTGCTTGGCCACGACCTCGACGGATCTTGCGGCGAAACGGCATGGACCGTTCTCGACGCGGCGAACGATCTCGGCGACACCATCACGATCGATGCATGCCGGCGGGTGATCGACGCCGATCTTCGGGGTGAGACCCCCGCCCGATCGGATGTGGCCGTCCTTTCCGCATTCTTCGCCTAGTTTAGGGGCGAACCCACAGGAAATCTGGTTAAGCCGTTGATCAGGTGAACATTTCGGCTTGTCCGTCGAGCGCCGGTGCAACTGGAGGCGCCGTCTTCCCAATGCTGACGCCGGTCCAGCGGATTGACGTAGCTCAATAGCCTCACCTCCCCGGTCCCTATGTTCCGAGACTGTATCCGCGGCCTGGATGCACGTCAGAGGATGTCGGCTGCGCATGAGGGTCGAGCTTGCCCTTCCACCATCGAAGCGGGATTTGCGGCTGGACCTGTTCCGCGGTCTCGCCAATTGGCTGATGTTCCTCGGCCATGTCTCCACCAGCGTGCTGGCCTGGTTCTCGTTCCGCAACTACGGCTTCAGCGACGGCGCCGATCTGTTTGTCTTCATTTCCGGCTACACGTCCGCGCTCGTCTACGGCAGGCGGATGCTCGAAAATGGCTTCGTCTTCGGCACGACGCGGCTGATGCGGCGGGTGTGGCAAATCTATGCCGCCCACATCCTGCTGTTCGTGTTCTATCTGGCTTCCGTCCATTTCCTCGCAAACGGGTTTAACGCGCCCGACCTGATCAATCGGTTCAACGTCGCGCCGCTGTTGAACGCGCCGGTCGAGACCATCACGCAAGGGCTGCTGCTGCGGTACAAGCCGGTGAACCTCGACGTGCTGCCGCTCTACGTCATCCTGATGGGCGCCTTTCCGCTGGTCCTCTGGCTGATGCTGAGGCACCGCAACTGGGTGATGCTTGGATCCATCGCGCTTTATTTCGCGGCCCGTCAATTCGGCTGGAACCTGGCCTCTTATCCCTCGGGCGTCTGGTATTTCAATCCGTTCACGTGGCAGATTCTCTTCGTGCTCGGCGCCTGGCTGGCGCTGGGCGGAGCCAACACGCTGCATTTCCTGGTGCGTTCCAGGACCGTTCTACTGCTCGGGGTGGCGTATCTCGTGTTTGCCGCCGTCATGACGCTGGCTGGCCTGATACCGGCACTGCAGGACAGGATTCCGCGCGCGCTGTTCGAAGCCTTCAATCCGAACGACAAGACAAATCTGGCGCCCTATCGCTTTCTGCATCTTGCCGTCGTGATCATCCTGGGCGCGCGGTTCATACCGATCGATGCGGCGGGGCTCCAGGCTACGATCTGGAAACCGCTGATCAAATGCGGCCAGCAATCGCTCGAAGTCTTTGCCGTCGGCATCTACCTCGCGTTCATCGGGCATTTTGTCCTGACGCAGACCTCCGACGGCGCTGTCGCGCAAGTGCTGGTCGGAACCACCGGCATCGCGATCATGACAGCCGTCGCCTATTATCGGTCTTGGTCGAAGCGCGTCGAGAAATCGGCGCACGGCCATACTGCTCCGCCGTCCGGGGACAAAAGCAGTGTGGCCCCCGGTGACCTCGCCCGGCCCGCCGAACGCGCGGCTATCGGCGCCGTGTAATCAACTCACGACCTGCACGGCGCAATCGAGCGCGGCGGCAAAACCGTTGAGCGAGATGCCGTCCGCTTGGTCACCTCAGTTAGTGGATACCGGCAGACCATGAAACACCGGGTTCCCCTGCTCCGCATCTCACCACCGATTGCAGGGAGGCCGCCAGATTGAGGCGGCCTCCCTGAAACTATATTGTTTCCCGGGCCGTAACTTTGGAGTCGGCCATGGCTTCTGTTGACGCAGAGCAATTGGAAGTGGTCGGCAGGGGCCGTCCGCTTAACTCATCTACGGGCGGCCCCACCTCAGGTTTCATTGACACGAAATAAAATCAGGATTGCCCACCGAGGCGGTCCTTGCGCCGCTCAAACAAAATGGAGCGACAACGACAACATGTCGGTCGCTCCTCATGCGATGCTGAAAACCGATAGAGCGTTTATCAGCTGCTTCACAAATCCGGATTACGACCATCGCACGGTCCATTGCCAACGGCGGCAACATGATCTCGATGCTGCAATTCGATCAATCCACGCTCGCCAACATGACGGCGGCGCTCGAGTATGTTTGTCGAAAGCTTCCGCCGGACAGGGACAATCGGGCCATTCGAAAACGCATTGCCGACGAAATCCTGGCGGCGTGCCAGAAGGGGCAGACTTCCTACGGCGAACTGACCGCTGTCGGTCTCAAAATTGCAAACAGCAGCCATTCGCCGGGACGTTCCTGGCTGAAGGCTTTGGGAGGCTAATGGTACATGGTTTCTGTCGATCATTTTGGTTACGAATTGCGCCGCCAATTGCGCGAAGCCGCAGCCGCCGGGGCAAGCGAACTGGCAATGACGTCGCATGATCTCTGCCGGTCCGTCCGCGCCGGAACAGCCTGGCTGAATGCCTGCTGCGAGGCGATGGAGCAGGAGCTGAAGGAAAACGACATCGTGGTTCAGGACCGAAACGGCCTCGGAATGTGCGTCCTGTACAGGTTGCCGCGTGCAATTTAGCACTCAGGCACCCGCGCTAACCGCATTTCGCGCCAGTTCCGGAATTAACCCGCAGCGGCGGCGTTCAGCTTAACAAGCGAGTTAAGTTGCCGACCGTCAGTCACCGCGAATAATGGGATCGAGGCTTTCAATCCCGAGCTGAGTGACATGACCGTGCCGAGCCACGCAGAAATCACATCGAAAGGAATGCCAGCCTGGACGCGCCTCTGGCATGTATGGACGGTCATCATCCCACGCCGATCCATCACGGGTCGGCTGGTGCGCGGCAGGGTCTGGCGCCGCCACGACGGTCGCCGCTGGATCTACAAGAAATTCTCGCAGCCTGAACTCGACCAGGACTGATCGCCAGTCGGGCACGCATGATTGCGTGTGCCTCGCATCGACGGATACGTGACAGCGGCGGTTGCCCGTTCGATATTTCGCTAAGCCATTGAAAATATGGCAGGAGTGGCAGGGCTCGAACCTGCGACCCCCGGTTTTGGAGACCGGTGCTCTACCAATTGAGCTACACTCCTGCAGGGAACCGGCGCATGCGCCGCTTCGCGCTGTTTCAAGCATAGGCCATGCCCCGATTGCAAGGGCGAACCGGCGTAGCGCACTACCCAAAGCAGCGCTTCTGGGCCAGAGTTGATCTCCACCAACAATAACGAGCAATCGGGAGAATCCATGAACGCCCAGACCGCCGCCCGGCAGGCGCCCGCCCCCCAGACTCCTTCTCTCCCGCAGGCCAAGCCCGAAACGATCGGACTGTCAGGCGTCCGCCTGCAGCGGATGTCGGATGCCTTCAAGCGCGAGGTCGACAAGGGCACCCTGCCCGGCGCGACCGTGATGGTGGCGCGGCGCGGCCAGATCGGCTGGTTCGATGCGGTCGGCCGCCAGGGCCCGGCGGCGGCGACGCCGATGTCGCATGACAGCATCTTCCGCATCTTCTCGATGACCAAGCCGATTGTCTCGGTCGGCATCATGATGCTGGCCGAGGACGGCCACTTCATCCTCAACGATCCCGTCGCAAAGTTCATTCCGGAGTTTGCCGACCAGAAGGTCGGCGTCGAGAATAACGGCAAGCTCGACCTCTTCCCGGTCAAGCGGCAGATGACCATTCAGGATCTGCTGCGGCACACTTCGGGCCTGACCTACGACCACACCGGCAACGGCCCCGTGCAGCAGTTCTACCAGCAGTCACGGCTCCGCAGCCGCAAGATCACCAACGCCGAGCACGCAACCATGATCGCCGGCATGCCGCTGGTCTGCCAGCCCGGCGCGGAATGGAATTACAGCCGCTCGACCGACGTCCTCGGCCGCATCATCGAGGTCGTCTCCGGCAAGTCGCTTGGCGCGTTCCTGACCGAACGCATCCTGGCGCCGCTGCAGATGACCGAGACCGCATTCCACACCGGCGAAGCGAACGCCGGCCGCCTCGCCGAACCGTTCCCGACCGATCCCTGGAACGGCGACAAGGTTCAGCTGTTCAACATGCTGGAGAAGCCGGCGATGGAATCCGGCGGCGGCGGCATGGTTTCCACTACGATGGATTATGCCCGGTTCTGCCAGATGCTGCTCAATGGCGGCTCGCTCGATGGCAACCGGATCATCGGCCGCAAGACGCTGGAACTGATGGCCTCGGATCACCTCGCGCCTGATGTGAAGGTGGACTCGCCGCTGATGCCGGCGGGTCACGGGTTTGGCCTCGGCTTCGCCGTCCGCACGCACAAGGGCATGGCGCCGTTCTCGGGCTCGCTCGGTCAGTTTTTCTGGAGCGGAATGGCCGGCACGTTCTTCTTCATCGATCCCGCCGAGGACCTGTTCACGGTGTTCATGATGCAGGGCCCCGGCCAGCGCGAATACATCCGCAACATGCTGCGGGATCTGGTCTACGCGGCGGTGGATTGAGATCCGCCGTCATTCCGGGGCAGCCCACGAGGGCTGAACCCGGAATGACAGGTAACGATCAACTGATCGTCGCACCACCGTCGATGACGATGGTCTGGCCGGTCATGAAGTCGCCGGCCTTCGATCCCATCAGCACCGCGGCGCCCGCGATCTCGTCGGGCACGCCGATGCGCAGCAGCGGCGACCGCGCGGTGGACGCCTTCAGCGTCTCCGGATTGTCCCACAGCGCCTTGGCGAAATCGGTCTTGATCAGGCCGGGCGCGATGCAGTTCACGCGGATATTGTGCTTGCCGTATTCGCAGGCAAGG
>PNLC01000314.1 GCA_013822885.1 Bradyrhizobium sp. | reverse complement strand
GGAACTCGTCACCCTTGTTGAGCATCGTCACGGTGTGAACGACCTTGCTGTAGGTCGACGAGCCCGGCTTGACGTCGATCACGGCCAGCGCGTCGGGCTTGGAAAAATCAGGACTGAGCAGCAAGGTGTAGGCGAAGTTCTCTGCCGGAGCTTCCATGGCAAGCTTCGGCGACGCGTGAAACGTCGGGTCGGGCCGGATCGTCATCGTACTGCCTCCCTGTTCGCGTGAAGATGCTTAAAGCAGCTCAGCGGCAGCAGCAGCAAAGGGTAAAGCCGGCTCGTCTGGGTTCTGTTGCGAGTGCCGCCGGCCTGGGTCGCCTGGTGTCACAATAGACCGCGAAATAAATCACCAATACGGCGCGCTGAACAGAACGATGAGGTGGGCAAACACCGGTCATTCCGGGGCGGCTCGAAGAGCCGAACCCGGAATCTCGAGATTCCGGGTCTGGTGCTAACGCACCATCCCGGAATGACGCTCCGCGTCAATTCGTGATCTTGTAGCCTGTCGCATTCACAATCGGCTGCCAGAACGCGGTATTGGCGGCGAGCGCTTGTGTGAGGCCTTCCGGGGTCGAGCCGACCGCGATCAGGCCGATCGCCAGCAGCTTTTCTTTGGCCTCGGGCTTGGCGAGCGCGGTGGCCGCCGCCTCGCTCAGTTTCTTCGCCAAATCCGGCGAAGCGCCCGCCGGCAGCCACATCCCGTACCAGCCATCCGCCACCAGATCGACGCCGCTCTCCTTCAAGGTCGGCGCATCCGGCAGGAATGGCGAACGCTGCGCACTGCCGACCGCAAGAATCCGAACATTGCCCGCGCGATGCTGCGGGATGGCGTCGGTCAGCGTGGAGATCGCGAACGGCATATGGCCGCCGACGAGGTCGTTGATGATCGGCGCACTGCCGCGATAGGCCACGCGTGTCAGCTTGATGCCGAGCGCCTGCTCGAGCCGCGATCCGGTGAAATGCG
Organism: Bradyrhizobium sp.; assembly: GCA_013822885.1. Classification (GTDB taxonomy): domain Bacteria; phylum Pseudomonadota; class Alphaproteobacteria; order Rhizobiales; family Xanthobacteraceae; genus Bradyrhizobium. Next base: position 4,763 of record PNLC01000314.1, on the reverse strand, counting down.
GAATGGTGCCGTTGGAGGGCACGCCGAACGTGGCCTTGTCCGGATTGGCCTTCAGCCAGGCGACGAACTGCTTGAAGTCCTTGACGTCGGCCGGGACGGCCGGACCGACGAAGACACAGAATTCGAAGCGCACGAGCTGGCTTACGGGCACGAAATCCTTTGCCGCGTCAAAGCTCGGCGTCGCCTCGACCATCGGCAGCAGATACATCGTCGGCCCCGTGGTGACGAGGATGGTAGAGCCGTCGGGACTGGCGCCCTTGACCGCCTTGATGCCGATCAGCCCGTCACCGCCGGTGCGGTTTTCGACGATGATGTTGCGATCGACCAGCGGGCCGATGTGCTGCGCCAGTACGCGGCACAACGCGTCGCCACCGCCGCCGGCGGCAAAGGGAAAGATGATCTTGGTCAACGGCCCCGATTGGGCGAACGCATTGCCTGACATCGCGGCCAGCGAGCATGCGGCGCTACCGGCCAGAAAATTCCGGCGATCCATGGACGTTTCCCCTCAAGAGAATGCGGTTTCGTAGACCGTCATAAGTCCGATCGCGATAGTGGCAAGCCCCACCGCGCCCTGCAAGCCGCGATTGGCCCAGGTCAGCCAGCGGGCGGAGACCGCGAATGGCACCGCGATCACCATCGACAGCGCACCCATACCGATCATCGAGCCGATCCCGAACAGGGCGACATAGCCGAGCCCGACGACAGGGCTGGACGCCTGCGACGCCGTCAGCACCAGCAGCGCCGCGGAGCCCGCCATGCCGTGCATCAGCCCGACCAGCAGCGTGCGCCAGCGGAAGCCATGTTCATGCGCGTGGGCCGTGCGGACATGCGGCTTGGTCTCGCCGGCATGGCTGTGGGCATGAAAATGGACCGTGCCGTCGCCATGGCCGTGCTTGTGGAAATGCACCCTGTCGCGCCACAGCCGCCACAAGACGTGGGCGCCGAGTCCGATCAGCATCACGCCGACCGCGGTTTCGAGCGGCGTGGCGACGCTCTCGGGAATCGCGCGACCGAGCAGGATGGCGGCGCCGGCAAACACGAACAGCGTCAGCGTGTGCCCGAGCCCCCAGGTCAGCCCGTGCTTGACGATGTCGGCGACATGGCGGCGGCGTGCGGCGATGCTGGATACGGCGGCAATATGATCGGCTTCGAGCGCGTGCTGCATGCCCACTAGAAACCCCAGCCCAATAATTCCGAACATACGCCCCCTGCACTCTCACCTGCCTGATCAAATACCAGTCCAAAGCCTTTGTCAGGTCAACACTTCATCGGACAGGCCGTGAGGGAGCATTTGCACGGTTTTCGGCGATTGCGGCATCACGCTGGTTTGAATCGGCACGAAAGCCCCCTTCGGAACGATCGGCCGTGGGGACGCTTAGCCCTGCATTATCAGCCACGGAGTTCCTACATGAAGAAATCTGCAATCCTCGCTGCTGCAGCGGTCCTCGCCGCGACGTTCGCCGGCCCCGCGATGGCGCAGGAAGTCGTCTCCAATCCCGGCTATTGCGCGCAATTCTATCCAAACGCCAACTGCCAGAACAAAGGACCCGGAAATCCCTATACCGGCAGCTACCAGCGTCAGGTCTACAGCGACCAAGCCTACCGCTACCGGGACCGCACATGGCAAAACAGCTACAACCGCTGGGACGACAGCGGATTCTGGCCCGGCAATGTCGCAGCCGGCGTGGTCGGCGGCGCGGTCGGCACGGCCGCCGCCATCGCCACGGCCCCCTTCGTCAGCGACGACTATGCCCGCCGGAACGGCTTCGTGTGCACCCCGGGCACCCTGTTCCGCGGCGAGGACGGCCGGACGCATATCTGCCAGTAAGGTAATTCACCCGAAGCACGTAAAAGGCGGCCAGCTGGCCGCCTTTTTCCGTTTGACCGCATGGAGGCGCACGCGGAGGTTCTGGCCCTTTTCGGACAAGTCTGATATTCGACCCGCCGAAGATCGAACCCGCGCGGCGACGTATCGCGGCTCACCGATCGCTTCAATTCGCCGGTTTAGCTCAGCGGTAGAGCAGCGGTTTTGTAAACCGAAGGTCGGGAGTTCAATCCTCTCAACCGGCACCAATTACCGGCTGTCGTGCACCTTAATCCAAGCTGCGATTGCTCAGGTACGGGCCGTTTTGCCCGGGTTGGACCAGGCCGCCGTCGCCGCTTCACCGGGGCGCGCTCCGCAACAGGAGCGTTTCCTGCGGAGGGCCTTCCGACTTCAATCCTGGCGTTGCCAGCGCGAACGCGGTCACGAGCAGCAGGATGCTTGCAGAAATGATGGGGAGACAGAAACGATCCATGCTGATTAACCGGCGGCTGTTCTATCCGTTCCCGGATCGGCTGAACTGGCGAGCGCAGGAGTCAGGCGCGCTTATTTTTCGCTTCCATCTATTTTGCTGCGTCCACCGGAACCAAGGTTTCCTGCGCCGGTTGTGAAGCACCGTTGCAGGAGGTCGCCATGGACCGTGTCACCCGCTGTTTGCAGTGCGGCAAGAGAATGGTACCGGCCCCCAGTTACACAGGACGCACGGAGTTGAAGTGTGTGTTCTGCGACAGGCCGGGCCCGAGGGAGATGGCGGAGCCGAGCAAGTGGGCCGATAGCGCCGCGGCCGCGCCTGTTTCCGAGACAGCACTTCAGGAGGGATCGGCCGGCACTTTTGATCGATCGGCAGGATAAAAAATCTGTTGAGGATACGTTAGCGACACAAGTGTGTCGGTTAGCTCACACTTCGACAGGACGAATCATGGCATGATCTGTCTCGCGCCGCTCTCTGGCGCCGTTTCCTCCCGAACTTCACCCCGTCAACATCGGCGGGGTGTTTTTCTTGGGCGTCGTCCGGGCAGCGCCCCCGGCAGCTACCCCTGTGCGGCCAGCCGCCACGCACCGATCGTTTGCAGCACCGTCAGGCCGCCGAACCCAGCCACCAGGGAAAAGGCGGCGAACCAGATCCATTGCGCCCTGTCCTTGTAGGCTAGAAATGCCGAGGCTCCGAGGCACAGCAGCGCGGGCGCAGTTGCGGCGAGAACGATCCAGGCCAACATCTTGATGTCTCCGATTGGTCAGGAACACCCTGCCCTGGCGAAGAGCAAAATACTGTGCCCGCGATCACATGGGATGGGCTCCCGCCGGGAACCAACCGCCACGTCCCTCGTTCTTTCCGCATGAAAATTCGCGAAGAAAATTGCAATATGGTCCTGCTGGCGGTCGTCACCCTGTTCGCGGTGGTGGTCGCAAGCGGCGCCACACTGGTTGAACCGAGCGACAACGCGCCGGTCCGCCTCGCCGATCAAACGAGCGCGCTGCAGGCGACAAGCACGGCCGAGCAACCGCGATCTGCCGAACGCCAGATCATCAATGTCAGCGATCAGCCGCAGGTCCGAATCATCGGCGCGCCGTTCGTCCCCAATACCAATCCGCGCGAACGTTAGGCGCGCTCGCGCGCCGACGGCTTGCATATCGGCCAGTGCCGACGCTGACATGTGCGTGCGACGGCCACACCGTCGTATGAACTGTCGCAGTTTTGTCACCTCGAGCACAAAAGCGCGGCACTTATCCACCGTCATCTCCGCGCCAGCTTGATTCCGCCGAGTCCGTTTGCTGGACTGCGCCGGGCCGAGGTGATTCACATGACATGGATGAGGGAACGCGATCTCCTGATCGCACAGACGATGGCGTTCGTTCAATCGGTGACCGGCAAGAAGCCGGACGCCGAGACCATGGCGGCGACGCCGGTTATGGTCGCGCCGCCGGTTACCTCGCGTCCAGCCGCACCGCCCAGCACCACCCACGCTCCGGCGCCGATCCACGACATCGCGGCCCTGCTCGCCGTGAGCGGTGGCGTTGCCGAACGGCCAAAACCGACCCCGCCGGAGCGGCCCGACCTGCGGGATGAATTCCAGTCCGAGATCAAGGCGCGCGTCGCCAATTTCCGCGCGCATCAGGAACGGTTCAACCGGGAACGTGAGGCCTATTGCAGCGCCACCATGGCCAGGGTCCACGCCTCCATCAAGGAGGCCGAGCTGCCGCCGCGGCTGGATAAGTAGCCCGCGCCGGTAACTCGCCTACCCCCTCGCGATTTTCTCCAGCACCGGCAGCAGGTGCGTCATGAACGCCTGCGGGTCTTCGCTCATCGGGAAGTGGCCGAGGCCCTTCATGATGGTGGCCTCGCAGCCAGAAATGCTGTTCGCCACCGCGAGCGTCTCCTCCGGCGTGCAGGAATAATCATACTCCCCCGACAGCAGAAACAACGGACAGCGCCGCGTGTCGATCTGCGCGACCCGGCCGCGGATGTCGCCGTCGAGCTTGTAGAAATACAGGTCGCCCTTGAAGACGCCGGGACCGCCCTGCATGTAGTGCCAGATCGTCTCCCACCTCTCACTATCAGGCGCATCGGGGCCGACCAGGCCCGAGACGATCGCGCCGCAGACTTCGCCGCCATGCACGTCCGAGCGATGCAGGAAGTTGAGGTCGTAATAGGGATCGACATGCGCGCCGGCCTGCAGCCCGATGATGGCGCGAAAGCTTTCGGGATGCTCCAGCGCCAGATGCAGCGCGATGCGACCGCCGATCGAACAGCCGATCAGGATCGGCCGGTCGAGCCCGAGCGCCGACGAAATCTCCAGCACCATCGTCGTGTATTGCACTGACGTGAGCTGATACTCCTCGTCGTGCCAGCCGGCGGGCGGCGACGACTTGCCGTGCCAGGGCATGTCGAAGGCAATCACGCGATGCCTTGACGTGACGCGCGCATCGTTCATCAGGCCGC
>PNLC01000313.1 GCA_013822885.1 Bradyrhizobium sp. | reverse complement strand
TCAGAATCGTCTCAGCGGCGTCGTCGGGAATTTCGCAACCGAACTCTTCTTCAAATGCCATCACAAGCTCGACGGTGTCGAGGCTGTCGGCGCCGAGGTCGTCGATGAAACTTGCATTGTCGACAACCTTTTCGGGTTCAACACCGAGGTGCTCGACCACAATCTTCTTAACCCGCTCGCCAATCTCACTCATCGTTCAACCTCGTACTTTGTTCCGTTGGACCCGACCCCAAGACGCAATAGAGACGCTACGAGCTATCGTGGTCGTTAAACTTCATTCGCTGCGCGCATAGTCTTGATTCGGCCCGGTGGTAGCCGACAAAGCCCGGCGAACGGCAGGCGTCGCCACGCCAATATACAGGGTTTCAAATTCCTGCAATGGCCTTGTTTGCCCATCCGTCGAGGGTTCGGTTATCATACTTCCCCAGCCTTGACTACAAGCCTCATCCCCCGGCGAAACGGCCTTTGGCCGCATCGACCGGGGCCGCAAATGGCTCAGATCATGGCCATTCCGCCGTTGACGTGAATCGTCTGGCCGGTGACATAAGCGGCCTCGTTGGAGCTGAGATAGACGGCCGCGGCAGCGATGTCCTCCGGCGTTCCCAGCCGTGCCGCAGGAACCTTCGTCAGGATGGCTTCGCGCTGCTTGTCGTTGAGCGCGTCCGTCATCGGCGTCTTGATGAAGCCCGGCGCGATGCAGTTGGCGGTGACGTTCCGCTTGGCATACTCCGCCCCGAGCGTCTTGATCAGGCCGATGATTCCGGCCTTCGACGCCGAATAGTTGGCCTGGCCAGGATTACCGGTCACACCGACGATCGAGGTGATCGCGATGATCCGGCCGAAGCGCTTGCGCATCATGAGCTTGGTCGCGGCGCGGGCGAGACGGAAGGTCGCGGTCAGGTTGACCTTGATGACGTCGTCCCAGTCCTCATCACGCAACTGCACAAACAGGTTGTCGCGCGTGATGCCGGCGTTGGCGATCAGGATATCGACCTGCCCCATCGCAGCCTCCGCCGCGGGCACCAACGCCTCCACTTCCGCGCTGTCCGACAGGTTGCAGGGCAGCACGTGAACGCGTTCGCCAAGCTTGCCGGCGAAGGCGTCCAGCACCTCGCGGCGCGTGCCTGAAATGGCCACCGTCGCGCCCTGCGCGTGCAGCGCCTGCGCGATCGCGTTGCCGATACCGCCGGTCGCGCCGGTTACCAGCGCCGTCCTGCCCGTCAAATCGAACATCAATATCTCCTTCCCGGAGCTTTAAGCCGAAGCTGCCAATGCGTCCTTGGCAGCAGCAATATCGTTGGGTCCCCCGACCGATACGCCGACGGCGCCGGCGGCGATACGCTTGACCAGCCCGCTCAAGACCTTGCCGGCGCCGATCTCGAAGAATCGCGTGACGCCGTGAGCCGCCATGTAGGCCACCGACTCGCGCCAACGCACGGTGCCGGTGACCTGCTCGATCAGGCGGCGGCGCATTTCGTCGGGGTCGGTGATCGCTGCCGCCAGCACGTTCGAAACCAGCGGCGAGGCCGGAGGCTTGATCGTCACCCCGGCCAGCGCCTCTGCCATCGCGTCGGCGGCGGGTTGCATCAGCTTGCAGTGGAACGGCGCCGACACCGGCAACAGCATCGCACGCTTGGCGCCCTTGGCCTTGGCAATTTCGAGCGCGCGATCGACGGCAGCCTTGTCGCCGGAAACGACCACCTGCCCGCCGCCATTGTCATTGGCGGCCTGGCAGACCTGCCCTTGCGCCGCTTCGCTGGCAACCGCCATCGCGGCCTCATAATCGAGCCCGAGAAGTGCCGCCATCGCACCGGCGCCGACCGGCACCGCCTTTTGCATCGCAAGACCGCGGGTGCGCAGCAGGCGCGCAGTATCGCTGATGCTGAGGCTTCCCGCGGCAGCAAGCGCCGAGTATTCGCCGAGCGAATGGCCAGCGACGAAGGCCGCATCCCGCCCCACGGAAAAGCCCGCTTCGGTCTCCAGCACGCGCAGCGTCGCGATCGAGACCGCCATCAGCGCCGGCTGGGCATTTTCGGTGAGCTGGAGCGTCTCGGCGGGACCATCCCAGATGATGGCCGTAAGCTTCTCGCCGAGCGCCGAATCAACCTCGTCGAATACCGCCCGTGCGGCCGGAAAGGCTTCCGCAAGGGACTTGCCCATACCGACCGCCTGGGAACCCTGCCCCGGGAAAGTGAATGCAGCCGTCATCGGCGCTCCCTCATGAGAATGGGCCGTAAGACACTGTCCAAGGCCGGGATGTCAAGCCGCGCTGCGGAATCGCAGGACCCGGTTCCTCCCCGATGGGGTCTAGAAGCCGCCTGCCGTCTGATCTCCGCCCACGTCGGCACCGGCCCGCGCACGGCGGACGCTGCTGACCAGCTTGCCCGGCCGGTCCTCGTGGTCCGGCTTGGTTGTGGCCATCCGAAGTACTGTGGCGTAGTTCGGCTGCACCTCCATCCGCTGCGCGTACCGGCTCTCGGAGAGGATGCGGTGCACCCGCGGCAGGCTGTAGCACGGCACATAGAAGAGCAGATGATGCTCGAGGTGATAGTTGACGTAGTACGGCGCGATGAAAAGCCGCTCCAGGAAGTTCGCTCGCGTGGTGCGGGTATTGCGCAGCGGGTCGCCCGAGTCCGGCACCACCGCGTGTTCGGCGATGTTGCGGATGCGGGTGATGACCATCTGCCAGGTGAGCAGCGGCAACAGCCACAACAACGGATAGGCCCACCACACGCCGGCCGCGGCGAGACCGGCAAACAGCAGCGCATTGACCGCGAACTGCGGACCGAGCTTTTCCTGGAAATGCGCGGCGCGTCGCATGGGCGGCCACTCTTTCGGCCCAAGCGCATTCAACAACTGCGCCTTGCGCTGCTGGTAGCCGGTCTGCCCGGTGATGTCGCGGATGAACTTGCGACGATAGCTCACGCCCGTGATTGGAAACGGGGCCGACAGTATCAGGTCGGGATCGTCTTCCTGCTGCGTGCGCGCATGATGCTGCAGGTGGTAGCGGCGATAGGCGCGGGTCTCGGCGAAGATTGGATAGGCGCAGAACCATTGACTCAGCGTCAAATTGACCTTCTCGTCGGCCGACAGACATCCATGCGCGCCGTCATGCATCAGGATCGCAAGCCCGAGCTGACGCGAACCGATGATGCCCACCGCCAGCAGAAAGGTCAGCGGGTTGGGCCACCACGCCACCAGCGCGATCGATCCCAATATCAGCGCCCAGGCATGCGCGATGAGGGCGACACCTTTCCAAGTCACACGCTGGCGGACGGCGATCAACTGATCTTCGTTCAGGAAGTCGCGGGCACGCATGCGGAGTGCGGTCATGACGAATTTTCCCCGTCGGATTGATCTGAAACGGAAGCGTCGCGGTCGCCGACGAGACGCAGTCGCGTGCTGTCGGCGGCGGTCATTGCCGTCGCCTGATCGCCCAGCACGCGCAGCATCTCGCTGCACATGTCTTCGGCCGAGCGGCCCATGGCATGGCCCTCGACCATCACACCGACCGCCACTGCCCAGAACCGCCGCGAACTGACATCGGGATCGCGCAAGGTTTTCCAGCCGTGCCGTTCGATCTGCCCGGCATAGGCGCGCATCCCCTCGCCATGCAGCCGCTCGATGGTGCGTTCCACCAGGGGCGCAAGGTCCTGGCGGCGGCGCGTCAGCGTCAGCGCCTCGGTGAAGAAGGCGACCGAATCTGTCGCCGTGACCGTCTCGACCAGCGCGTGGGTGTATTGCCGCGGTGTCTGCGCCTGCAGAGCGGCCTGTTCGGCCGCGCGCGCGACGTACAGCATGTCGCGGCAGGCAGCTTCCACGAACAGCGCTTCCTTGGTGCGGAAGTAATAGGTGATCTGGCTTGGAAACGCGTCCGCGGCCGCAGCGATCTCCGAGATCGAGGTGCCGGCTAGGCCGCGTTCCTTGAAAAGCCCGCTGGCGACGTCAAGCAGGCGCGACCGCATCTGGCGCCCTGCAGAGCGGGTCGCGCGGACGGCGTGCTTCGGATCGCCGCTCCCCCCTTTAGGAGCTGTCTGGACGGACTTGGGGGCCATTTTTGCCTCTCTCCCATCTATTTGTATGCTATACAAACAAATAGATCAAGGCTGGCTATTTTGGGCCTCCCAAGCCTTGCCAGCGGGCTCAAAATCCTTATAACCCGCGCATCCGTGGATCCCGGCCGGGAGCTGAACGGACGGTCTCAGCAATCTCACATTTGGATTGATGTGGCAGGGCCAGTCGGCCCGTCGTCCCGTGCTTCCGCCTTCTGAGCTTATCCCGAGTCCTTTCCGAAGGCCTCGAAGGGCTTGCCGCCGGGAACCGCGCCAACATTAGGAAAGGACACCCATGCCTCTTTACGAGCATGTTTTTCTCGCGCGTCAGGATGCGAGCGCACAGCAGGTCGAAGAGCTGACTACCCAGATGACGGGCATCGTCGAAGGGCTCGGCGGCAAGGTCACCAAGACCGAGAACTGGGGCGTGCGCTCCCTCACCTACCGCATGAACAAGAACCGCAAGGCGCACTTCGTGCTGATGAACATCGAGGCGCCCTCTGCTGCCGTCACCGAGATCGAACGGCAGGAGCGGATCTCCGAAGACGTCATTCGCTACCTCACCGTCCGCGTCGAAGAGCACGAGGAAGGCCCCTCGGCGATGATGCGCAAGGCCGATCGCGATCGCGAGCGTGACGATCGTGGCGGCGGTTTCCGCGGTGATCGCGAAGGCGGCTTCCGTGGCGATCGTGAAGGCGGTGGCTTCCGCGGCGACCGCGGCCCGCGCCGTCCGCGCGAAGACGACGCAGCAGCGGTAGAGGAGTAAGAATCATGGCTGAAGCTGGTGCACGCCGTCCGTTTTTCCGCCGCCGCAAGACCTGCCCGTTCACGGGCCCGAATGCGCCGAAGATCGACTACAAGGATTCCAAGCTTTTGATGCGTTACGTCTCCGAGCGCGGCAAGATCGTGCCGAGCCGCATCACGGCCGTTTCCGCCAAGAAGCAGCGTGAACTCGCGCGCGCCATCAAGCGCTCGCGCTTCCTCGGCCTGCTGCCCTACGTCATTCGCTAGGACTTCTGCGATCGGCGGCGTCCACGCCGCCGATCCTTATTCGACATAAGGCTTCCGGGTCGTCCGGTCGCCGATGGTTGGGGTCGAACGACCTCTAACCGCTCAAAGGGGGCGGGACAGCTGATGATCGCGATCATACTCATTGCTGTTGCGGCCGGCTGCGCGTCGGCGCTGATGTTCGCCTCGATCATATCGGGCGCGCTGATCTCATTGCTGTTGTTCTATCTGGCGCCGCTGCCGCTGATGGTGGCCGCGCTGGGCTGGGGCCCGATCGCCGCGACGATCGGCGGTATCCTGGCGGCTTCCGGCCTCGGCGTGATCTTCGGCCTGCCCTATTGCATCGCCTTTGCCATCACCGTTGCACTGCCGGCCTGGTGGCTCGGCCACCTCGCGCTGCTGGGACGTCCATTGCCCGGTACTGTTTCCGGCAATGGTTCGGCCCAGCCCGCCCCGCCGCAAATGGAATGGTATCCGATCGGCCGGCTCCTGCTCTGGATCGCGGGCTTTGCCGCATTGACCACGATCGCGGCCATGTTGACGCTCGGTACCGACGCCGAAACGATCACCAGTTCGCTGCGCCGCGGCCTGTCGCGAATTCTGGGAGCCCGCGATCCGGCATCGTCAGGCGACATAGAACGCGTGGTCACCGCGCTCTCCATCATTGCACCC
>PNLC01000312.1 GCA_013822885.1 Bradyrhizobium sp. | reverse complement strand
TGATCGATCTCGCCCGCGACAAGGGCTTCAAGGTGCTGGTCGCCAACCGCGGCGCCGAGGCGCTCGAGCTCGCCAAGCAGTTCCAGCCCGCAGCGGTGTCGCTGGACGTGTTCCTGCCGGACATGCTGGGCTGGACCGTGCTCAGCCAGCTCAAGCACAATCCGCTGACGCGGCACATTCCGGTGCAGATCATCACGCTGGACGAAGACCGTCAGCACGCGCTGGCGCGCGGCGCGTTTTCCTTCGTCAACAAGCCGACCACGACCGAGGGCGTCAGCGAGGCGTTGTCCCAGATCAAGGAATATGCGAAGCCGCGCCGCAAGCGCCTCTTGATCGTGGAAGACAACGCCGCGGAGCAGATGAGCATTCGGGAACTGCTCGGTCACGATGACATCGAGATCGTCATGTCGGATACCGGCGCCGGCGCGTTGTCGACGCTGCGGAACAGCCCATGCGACTGCGTCGTACTGGACCTGCGCCTGCCCGACATGACCGGCTTCGAAGTGCTCGATAAAATCCGCAACGACGAGGCGCTGTCGAATGTTCCGGTGGTCGTGTTCACGGGGCGGGAACTCTCGGCCGAGGAAGATGCGGAACTTCACACCATGGCCCGAAGCATCGTTGTGAAGGGCGTGGAGTCGCCGGAACGCCTGCTCGACGAAACGTCCTTGTTTTTGCACCGTGTGATCACGGATTTGCCGGTCGAAAAACAGAGGATGCTGGAGAAGCTGAACAGTTCCGATGAAGATCTCGTTGGCAAGACCGCGCTTCTGGTCGACGACGACGCCCGCAACATCTTTGCGCTATCGAGCGTCCTGGAACGCCGCGGCATGAAGGTGCTGACCGCGACGACGGGCCACGAGGCCATTGCGCTGGTCGAGTCCAACCCGAACATCGCCATCGTGCTGATGGATATCATGATGCCGCAGATGGACGGATATCAGACCATTGGCGTGATCCGGGAGAACCCGTCCTTTGGCCGCCTGCCGATCATTGCACTGACCGCCAAGGCGATGAAAGGCGATCGCGAGAAATGCCTGGAAGCCGGCGCTTCGGATTATCTCGCGAAACCCGTCAATACCGAGCAATTGCTCCTCGCCATCCGCATGTGGCTACACCGTTGATTGGCAGATGATGGATCAAGAGAAAGTAAATATCCTTCTGGTGGACGATCAGCCCGCGAAGCTGCTCGCCTATGAAGTCATCCTGAAGGAACTCGGCGAGAATCTGATCAAGGCCTCCTCCGGCCGCGAAGCGCTGGAGGTCCTGCTCAAGAACGACGTGGCCATCATCCTCGTCGACGTCTGCATGCCGGAACTGGACGGGTTCGAGCTTGCGGCCCTGATCCGCGAGCATCCGCGGTTCCAGAAGATCGCGATGATCTTCATCTCCGCCATACAAGTCAGCGACATCGACCGGCTGCGCGGCTACGAGATGGGCGCAGTCGACTACGTTCCAGTGCCTGTGGTGCCGGAGGTGCTGCGCGCCAAGATCAAGGTGTTTGCCGAACTGTATCGCAAGACCCGTCAGCTCGAACGGCTCAACGTCGAGCTCGAAGATCGCGTGCGCGCCCGGACCGCCGAACTGGAGGAATCGCATACAAGGTTGCTGGAGAGCGAGCAGCGCCGCAGCCTTGCGATCGCCGCCGGCAAGATGGGATCGTGGGACTGGGACTGGGTCAATGGCGACTGGATGTGGGACGAGGGTCAATTCCAGATCTTCGGCCTCGACCCCAGGACCTTCGTGGTGACGCCGACGAACGTCCAGATGTTCCTGCACCCCGACGATACCGAGGAGCTACGCAAGGCGGTCGCCCAGTTCACCAAGGGCGTCAAATCCTACGAAGCCGAGTTCCGGATCGTCCGCCCCGATGGCGAGGTGCGCTGGTGCGTCGGCACGGCGGCCGCCACCCTCGACAAGGCCGGCCACGTCGTGCGCGTCTCAGGCGTCACCGTCGATATTACCGAGCGCAAGCAGGCCGAGGAGCGTCAAAACCTTCTGGCGCGGGAGGTTGACCACCGCGCCAAGAACGCGCTGGCTCTCGCCCAATCCATCGTCCGCCTGACGCGCGGCGAAAACGTCAAGACCTATGTTCGCTCGGTCGAGGGGCGGATCAACGCGCTTGCGCGCGTGCATACCGTGCTTTCCCTGTCGAGTTGGCAGGGCGCCGAAATAAGAAAGCTGATCGACGAGGAACTCGCGCCCTATTCGACCGGCGACCAGATCGCGCTGTCCGGGCCGGAGGTCCAGCTCGAGCCTGCGACCGCCCAGACGGTAGCGCTGGCGCTGCACGAGCTCGTCACCAATTCGGCAAAGTACGGCGCGCTGTCGGCGCTGTCGGGCCGGCTTTCGGTGAGTTGGGATGACCAGGCTGGCATGCTCAGGATCGTATGGGAGGAGACCGGTGGGCCTCGGGTCGAGAAGCCCGCGTCGCGCGGGTTCGGGACGAGAAGCGTGATCGCCAGCATCGAATCGCAGCTCGGCGGCCAGGCTGAATTCGACTGGCGCCCCGAGGGGCTGATTTGCCGCCTGTCGGTGCCGTTGTCGTCCCGTCCGTCCACGCCCGATAAGGTTTCGCGCCTCGATATCGCGGGCACCAATGGCCTTCGACGCGCGGAGGGGTAGGTCCAGCCGATTGCCGGACTGATCCTGCCCGGCGGTTGAAGCATCGCCTGCGGCTGATATACCCATTAGCAAGATCAGCCAGACGGACCGCCTCCTTGAAAAACCTGCTCACCGATGTACCCGGCGTTCGCGTCGGCCACGCCGACGACGCGGCGCTGGCCTCCGGCGTTACCGCGATCGTTTTCGATGCGCCCGCCGTTGCATCCATCGACGTGCGCGGCGGCGGCCCCGGTACCCGTGAGGACGCCGCCCTCAAACCGGAAAGCACCGTCGAGGTGATCGACGGCATTGCGCTCTCCGGCGGCTCGGCCCATGGCCTCGATTCCGCTGGCGGCGTGCAGGCTTGGCTGGCCGAACAGGGGCGCGGCTTTCGCGTCCGCGAGGCGGTCGTCCCGATCGTTCCGGGAGCGATCTGCTTCGACCTGCTCAACGGCGGCAACAAGGCCTGGGGGCGCTTTCCGCCCTATCGCGATCTCGGCTATGCGGCGGCGCGTGCAGCGAGCGCCGATTTCGCGCTGGGCAGCGTCGGCGCCGGTCTCGGTGCGGCGACGGCCAATCTCAAGGGCGGCCTCGGCTCGGCTTCCGCGCAAACCGAAGGCGGCGTCACGGTCGGCGCGCTGGCGGTGGTCAATGCGATCGGCAGCGTGACGGTCGGCGACGGACCGTGGTTCTGGGCAGCGCCGTTCGAAATCGGCAACGAGTTCGGCGGGCGCGGATTGCCGGCCTCATTCACGCCCGACATGCTGAAGGCCCGCCTCAAGGGCGGCCCCGCAGCGACGGCATTGGAGAACACCACGCTGGTGGTCGTCGTGACCGATGCCATGCTGACGAAACCGCAGGCCAGGCGGCTCGCGACGATCGCGCAGACCGGAATGGCCCGCGCGATCTATCCCGTGCACGCTCCGCTGGACGGCGATGTGGTGTTTGCCGCCGCGACCGGCAGGAAGCCGGTCGATCCCCTGTTCGGGCTGACCGAACTCGGAATGGTCGCCGCCAATACCGTCGCCCGTGCAATTGCACGCGGCGTTCATGGTGCGACCGCGCTACCCTTTCTGGGTGCGCTGCCGGCGTGGAGCGATCGTTTCGGCTAGGTCGCAGTCCGAAGGATCATCGCCGGGTCTCGCGCTCAAGCGCTGACCGAGAGCGACGCGGTGGCGGCCGATGAGATCGCCTGGGCCTGTCGCTGGATCATCTGCTCGATGAAATTGTAGGACGATGTCGCGGCAGCGGACGAGCTTGCGCCCGCGGCCGACGTCATCGTCACCTTCGATCCGTCCGCATAGGTCAGCGACGTCGTCACCGAACCGTCGCTGTTGGTGAGGGATGTGCTGCTGGCGCCCTGCAGGGCTTGCGAGAAGGGATCGGAACCTGATCCGCTGGCATCGCTCGCGTCATCGCGGTGACCATGATGGCCCTTGGGCCTCAACGCCGCCGCCAGTTCCTTGAGGGTCACCGAGCCGTCGCCGTCCTTGTCGAGCTTGCCGAACACGCTGTCGGCATTTTCGCGATTGGTGCCGCCGGCGCCGAGCGCCTCTTCGAATTCCGATTTGGTGATCTTGCCGTCACCATCGCCATCGATCTGCGCAAACAGATCTTTCAGCGCGCTGGAGCGGCTCTTGGATGCCGTCGTCGCACCCGACGAGGACTGGCTCTGCGCATCGAGCAGCGCGCTCATGGTCTCCGGCGATATCTGCGCACCACCGCTGCCGGATCCAGAAGCAGGGCCAACAGATGCCTGCGAACCCGAAGACAACAGATCGAACGGGCTCTTTGCGTTCTGGCTGGCGCCGGTCGATGACGCGGACGACGACTTCGACGACGTCAACGCCTTGAGAGCATCGATGGCCGACGATGCAGCGCCCAAAGCAAGGAACATGGCAAGACTCCAACAGCGCCGCCGGTCGCGGCCGATAGCTCGTGCCTATTCATCAGCAAGCGCCGTGCCACGGTGAAAACCCCAATAAAATCGGGCTTTCTCACATCTGTCCCCATCCGCGAAGCCCGGCAAGAGATGCCGGATCCGGCAGATTTTTCCCGCCCACAGGAGACCCGGGCGCTCGTATTGCTCCCGGCCGCCCTGCATGTTACGCGGAGCCGTTCCGCCCCTTGAGAGCTTTGGGAAAGCGCACATGTCCCAGCAATTTGCGTCACGTCCCCTCGTCATCGCCCCGTCGATCCTGGCGGCGGATTTCGCCAAACTTGGCGAAGAGGTCCGCGCCGTCGATGCCGCCGGCGCCGACTGGATCCATCTCGACGTGATGGATGGACATTTCGTTCCGAACATTTCCTACGGGCCTGACGTGATCAAGGCGATGCGCCCGCACAGCAAGAAGATCTTCGATGCCCATCTGATGATTTCGCCCTGCGACCCCTATCTCGAGGCGTTTGCAAAGGCCGGCTGCGATCAAATCACCGTCCATGCCGAGGCTGGACCGCATCTGCATCGCTCGCTGCAGGCGATCCGCGCGCTGGGGAAGAAGGCCGGCGTCTCGCTCAATCCGGGCACGCCGGCGAGCGCGATCGAATACGTCATCGACCTGATCGACCTGGTGCTTGTCATGTCGGTGAACCCCGGCTTCGGCGGCCAGGCCTTCATCAAGTCCGCGCTCGGCAAGATCAGCGACATCCGGGCGATGACCGGGGGACGTCCGATCGACATCGAGGTCGATGGCGGCGTCGGTCCTGACGTTGCAGGCCAGCTCGCCGCTGCCGGCGCCAACGCGCTGGTTGCGGGCTCGGCGGTGTTCAAGGGTGGCACGATGGAAACCTACAAGGCCAACATCTCCGCGATCCGCAACGCAGCGGCGCTGGTGCGCGGCGAAGCGATCTGACTGACGCAGGATTGCGCGCCGGCGCAGCCCCATCCTTACGAATGGGTTCCACGACGCGGGAAACGAGTCGGAGCCACCAAAGCTCCACGCTCTGGCCACATTGCTTCATGCTCCGGCCATAAACGCGGGCCACGGTTCTCCTGCTCATCTAGGGACTGGGACATGATCAAGGCCTACATCACTGCTGCAGTGCTCCTGGTATTGGCGCCCTCCGCCGCGCTTGCGCAGCGCGCGGGTGACGCCGCGCTGGGTGCGGTGGCCGGCGCCGTAGTGCTC
>PNLC01000311.1 GCA_013822885.1 Bradyrhizobium sp. | reverse complement strand
TGACATGTGAATCGTCGACCCGTTGCCGGATGACGCCATGTTGAGCTTGCCGGGATTGGCCTTGGCGTAGGCGATTAATTCGGGAATCGTCTTGATCGGCAGCGAGGGATGCACCACCACGACGTTGGGGAAGCGAATAATGCCCGCGATCGGCTCCATCTCCTTCATGAAATCGAAATTGAGCTTGTCGTAGAGCGTGGCATTGATCGCGTTCGCCGGAGCCACCAGCAGCAGCGTGTAGCCGTCAGGCGCGGCCCGCAGCACCTGCTCGGTTGCGATATTGGTGCCGCCGCCCGGCCGGTTCTCGATCACGAACGATTGCCCGAGTTTTTCCGAAAGCCACTGCCCCATCAGACGCGCCGTGAGGTCTGCCGAGCCGCCGGGGGTGTAGCCGATCACCAGCCGTACCGGCCGCGATGGATAGGCCTGTGCACTGGCGATGCCTGATGCGGCCGGGAGTGCAGCCGCACCGGCGACAAGCTGCAGGAATTGACGGCGCTGAAACTTCTTCATGCTTCCTCCAACGAAACCCGCGCTGGAGGCTCTTTGCGGCCCCCTGGGGTGCGCGCATCCTAGAGCATGATTGGGGAATGTGTACTGGTTTTCGCTGGGGATGACGCCGGGTTAGCGTGTCACTTCGTCCCGTTGGGCCTACGACTACTCGCCATAGCTGCGCAGCCGGTCGAGGTCGATGACGGTGACGCCACCATATTCGAGCCGCAGCAGGCCCATAGCCTCCAGCCGCTTCAGGCACTGGTTGGCGTTCTGCCGCGAAATGCCGGACAGCGCTCCGATTTCTTCCTGTGTGATCTCGAGATGGCGCGTGAGATCCGGGTAGAGAATCGGGTTGAACAGCGAGGCGATGGAACGCGCGACGCGGCCGGTCGCATCGAGCGTGCGGTCATACTCCATCGCCCCGATGAACTGGCCGAGGCGCTCGTTGAGCTGCCTGACCAGAAAGCGGTTGAAGGCGACGCTGTTCTCGAACAACCAGAAGAAGGTGCTGCGGTCCATCAGCGCCAGTCTGGTATCCCGCAACACGACCACGTCGTAGCGGCGTGGCTCGTTCTTGAGCACCGAGCCCTCGCCGAACCAGGCGCCCGCGGTGAGGCCGGCGAAACTCGCGGCCTTGCCGTCCTTGGTCACGATACTCATCCGCGCCAGGCCCGTGACGACGCCGGTCCAGTAGTCGAAGGAATCGCCGCGCATGAAGATATGCTCGTTGGTCGCGTAGGATTTCTCCACGATCCCGGCGCAAGCAGCCTCGATCTCCCGCTCGCTCAGTTCGCGCGACCATGCCGCGACGCGCTTGAGGTAATCCGCAGCAATCATGATCGCATCGACCGTCGCATCAACGTCAATCTCTTGCTGCAGTGCAACAGAAATGCAGCTCGGAAAAATTTCCTGACCAATTGTCAGCCAAATGACATTTCAGACTATCGCATTCCCTTATGGAGGACCACCTTGGCACGTGCGGCCCACGACGCGATGACAAGGTGCGGCGTTACCACGCACGAGAGCGGACATTGGCCGTCAGGCGGATAGTCCACGGATCGCCGCCGATGTAGGATTGTGGGTGCGAGGAAGAGATAAAGAGCGCCGCTCAAGCGCCGTATCCGGAGGGAATGAGTGGCTTATACGTTGGAAGTGCGCGAGGTGTCGCTGCGCTTTGGTGGTGTCCGTGCGCTGACCGAGGTCAGCTTCGGCGTGAACGATGGCGAGTTGTTCTCGATCATCGGTCCGAACGGCGCCGGCAAGACTTCGATCGTCAATTGCATTTCGGGGCGATACAAGCCGACCGAAGGGAAGCTGTTCTATCGCGGCAAGGACATCACGGGCCTCAACCCGAATGCGCGGCCCGCGCTCGGCATCGGCCGCACCTTCCAGAACCTCGCGCTGTTCCACCATATGAGCGTGCTCGACAATATCATGGTCGGGCGCCATCACCTGCTTAAGAACAATTTCATCACGGGATCGCTGTACTGGCTGACCGGCGCCCGGCGCGAGGAACTCGAGCATCGCCGCAAGGTGGAAGAGATCATCGATTTCCTCGACCTGCAGTCGGTGCGCAAAGCGACCGCCGGCACCCTTCCCTACGGCCTGCGCAAGCGCGTCGAACTGGCGCGTGCGATGGCGTTGGAGCCGAAGCTGATCCTGCTTGACGAGCCGATGGCCGGCATGAACTTCGAGGAAAAGGAGGACATGGCGCGCTACATCGTCGATCTCAATGAAGAGTTCGGCATGACCGTGATGATGATCGAGCACGACATGGGCGTGGTGATGGATATCTCCCACCGCGTCATGGTGCTGGATTTCGGCCGCAAGATCGCCGAGGGCGATCCGGCCTCGGTTCTCGCCGATCCCCATGTCAAGCGCGCCTATCTCGGTGAAGAGGACGAGGCCCTGGTCGATCCTGACGACAAGCCAGCGGAGAGCGCGGCATGATCGACTACGCCAAACGCGCCGCCCAGGCCGACACCTACCCCAAGCTGCTCCGCCTCAACGCGAAAGAGCACGGCGGCGAGATCGCGCTGCGGGAAAAGAACCTCGGACTGTGGCGCGTCTTCACCTGGAACGATTATCAGCGCCGGGTGCATGATTTCGCGCTCGGCATGGTGGAACTGGGCCTGGGCCGCGGCCACGTCATCGGCATCATCGGCGACAACCGGCCGGACTGGGTAGCGGCGGAAATCGCCGCCCACGCCATTGGCGGCATGAGCCTTGGCCTCTATCGCGACGTGCTGGATGAGGAAGCAGCCTATCTGCTCAGCTACGGCGAGGCCAAACTGGTGTTCGCCGAGGATGAAGAGCAGGTCGACAAGCTGCTGGCGCTGGCCGACCGCGCGCCCAACCTCAAGCACATCGTCTATTCGGATCCGCGCGGCATGCGGAAGTACGACGATCCGCGGCTGATGGAAGCCGAGAAGCTGGCCGCAATGGGACGCGACCGCGCGGCGCGCGAGCCCGGCCTTTATGACCGTCTCGTCGACACCACAGGCGGCGAGGACGTCGCCATCCTCTGCACCACCTCGGGCACGACCGCCAATCCCAAGCTTGCGATGCTGGCGGCCGGCCGCGTCCTCAAACACTGCGCGACGTATCTGGCCTTCGATCCGAAGGGACCCGACGACGAATACGTCTCGGTGCTGCCGCTGCCCTGGATCATGGAACAGGTCTACGCACTGGGCAAAGGGCTGCTCTGCCGGATGAAGGTCAACTTCGTCGAAGAGCCCGACACCATGATGCACGATTTCCGCGAGATCGCGCCGACCTTCGTGCTGTTCGCGCCCAGGGTCTGGGAATCGATCGCCGCCGACGTCCGCGCCGGCGTGATGGATTCCTCGCCGCTGAAACAAAGGCTCTACGACATCGGCATGAAGGCAGGGCTTTCGGCGCTGGCGCGGGGCAAGCGTTCTGTCCTGGCCGACCAGCTGCTGTTCCGCGCCCTGCGCGACCGGCTCGGCTTCACGCGGCTGCGTTCGGCCGCGACCGGCGGCGCCGCGCTCGGGCCGGACACATTCAAGTTCTTCCAGGCCATGGGTGTGCCGCTGCGTACGCTCTACGGCCAGACCGAGTTGTTAGGGGCCTACACGCTGCATCCGCTGGGCAAGGTCGATCCCGATACCACCGGCGTACCGATGGCTGATGACATCGAGATCCGCGTCGACAACCCCGATATCAACGGCGTCGGCGAGATCGTCGTGCGCCACCCCAATATGTATCTCGGCTATTACAAAAACCCGGAAGCCTCGGCCGCCGACATGAAGGACGGCTGGATGCACTCCGGTGACGCCGGCTACTTCAACGACGACAGGCAACTCGTCGTCATCGATCGCATCAAGGACCTGGCCGAGACCGCGCGCGGCGAGCGTTTCTCGCCGCAATACCTGGAAAACAAGCTGAAGTTCTCGCCCTATATCGCCGAGACCGTGGTGCTCGGCGCCGGCCGCGACGCGCTGGCGGCGATGATCTGCATCCGCTACTCGATCATCTCGAAATGGGCGGAAAAGAACCGCATCTCGTTCACGACCTACACGGACCTCTCCTCGCGCCCCGAAGTCTACGCGCTGCTGCGCAAGGAGGTCGAAACCGTCAACGCCACGCTGCCGCCGGCGCAACGCATTTCCCGTTTCCTGCTGCTCTACAAGGAACTCGACGCTGACGACGGCGAGTTGACGCGTACCCGAAAAGTCCGCCGCAGCGTCATCAACGAGAAATACGCGACCATTATCGACGCGATCTACAGCGGGGCGAGCGAAATTCCGGTCGATACCGTGATCCGCTTCCAGGATGGCACCACCCAGCGCATCCGCACCACGCTCCGGGTGGTCGACCTCGTCCGCGATGTGCCGATGGCGGAGGCCGCGGAATGATGGCGCATCGATACAGCGCGGTGCCAGTCGATGCGCCCTCTCCCCCCGTGGGAGATTGCATCACCGGCAGTCGATACACACTCGCTTGGGTGAGGGGTATCTCTTCACACCTGCGATCGCGGAGAGAACCCCTCACCCGTCTTCGCTTCGCGAAGCCACCCTCTCCCACAAGGGGAGAGGGAAACTCGCCCGCAATACAACGGCGTCAAACCGCATGAACACCCAGCTCCTGATCCAACTCCTGGTCAACGGCCTCGTGGTCGGCACGCTCTATGGCGTGGTCGCGATGTCGTTCGTGCTGATCTACAAGGCGACGCAGGTCGTGAATTTCGCGCAAGGCGAGCTGCTGCTGGTGGGCGCCTGGGTGTGCTGGTGGCTGCTCACCAAATACCAGGTGCCGTTCTATCTGGGCATGCCGATCACCCTCGTCTTCATGTTCCTGTTCGGCATCGCGATCCAGATCGTGATCCTGCGCCCGATGATCGGCGAGCCGATCATTTCCGTGATCATGGTGACGATCGCGCTGTCGACGGTGTTTTCGGCGCTGATGAAGTGGATGTTCGGCGTCAACCTGCAGCCGTTCCCGCGCATCTTTCAAACCCAGAACATCAACATTCTCGGATTGCAGGTCCAGACCGTCTACTTGATGAGCCTCGCCGTCTCGGTGGCGATGATGATCGGGATGGCGTGGTTCTTCCGCCTCTCCAAATACGGCCTCGCGATGCGCGCGACCGCGTTCAACCAGCAGGTGGCGCAGTCGCTCGGCATCTCCGTGAAAAGCGTGTTCGCAATGGCTTGGGCGATCTCGGCGACCGTCTCCGCCGTCGCGGGCGTGGTGGTAGCGGTCGTCAACGGCGTCTCGTCTGGTCTATCGGCCTATGGCGTCAAGGTGTTCCCGGCGGCGATCCTCGGCGGTCTCGACAGCGTCGGCGGCGCCGTGCTCGGCGGCATCATCATCGGGTTGCTGGAGAACGTCGCCCACTTTCTCGACAGCGAGTATCTGCACTGGGGCAATCTGTACGAGATCGCGCCGTTCTATGCGCTCATCATTATCCTCATGATCAAACCCTACGGCCTGTTCGGCACCAAAGACATCGAGCGGGTGTAATATCATGGCTGGTCAGACCCTCATTCCCGCCGGCGATTTCCGCACCACCTATGCAGCGGATACCACCGTGTTCCCGACCACGACCAGCCGCAACGCGATGATCGCAGGCATCGTCCTGATCTGCTTTGCGCCCCACGTCGTCAACGAATACGTCCTCAGCCTGCTGATCCAGATCGGCATCTTCGGCATCGCAGCCCTTGGCCTCAACATCGTGGTCGGCTTCACCGGCCAGATCTCGATCGGCCACGCCGCC
>PNLC01000310.1 GCA_013822885.1 Bradyrhizobium sp. | reverse complement strand
TCGCTGCCGAACATCATGAAGGCGAAGAAGAAGCCGATCGCCGACAAGAGCGCCGCCGATTACAGCGTCGATCTCACGCCGCATCTTGAAGTGCTCAAGACGTCAGAACCGCACGGCCGCAAGGGAGGCGTCAAGGTCAAGGACGTCGCCGAGCTGATCTCGAAACTCAAGACCGAAGCCGGGGTTCTCTGATGACCACGCTGTTGATTGCCGAACACGATCACGAAGCCCTCAAGGACTCCACCAACAAGGCGCTGACCGCGGCCACCCAGCTGGGTGGCGAGGTTCACGTGCTGGTCGCCGGTGGCGGCCAGGGCACCAAGGCAGCGGCCGAGGTGGCGGCAAAGCTCGCCGGCGTTACCAAGGTGCTGCTCGCCGAGGGCGATGCCTACGCCCACGATCTCGCCGAGCCGCTGGCTGCGCTGATCGTGGCGCTGGCGCCGTCCTATGACGCCTTCGTCGCGCCCGCGACGTCGCGCTTCAAGAACGTGATGCCGCGCGTCGCAGCTCTGCTCGACGTGATGCAGGTGTCCGAAATCATCAAGGTGGTTTCGCCCGACACGTTCGAACGGCCGATCTACGCCGGCAACGCGATCCAGACCGTCAAGTCGAAGGACGCCAAGAAGGTCATTACGGTGCGCACCTCGACCTTTGCTGCGGCCGGTGACGGCGGCAGCGCGCCGGTAGAGAACGCTGCATCCGCGGCAGATCCGGGCCTCTCCAGCTTCGTCGGCGAGGAAGTCGCGAAGAGCGATCGTCCGGAGCTGACCTCCGCGAAGATCATCGTCTCCGGCGGTCGCGCGATGCAGAGCCGCGAGAACTTCGCCAAGTACATCGAACCGCTCGCCGACAAGCTCGGCGCCGGCGTCGGTGCTTCGCGCGCGGCAGTCGATGCCGGCTATGCGCCCAACGACTGGCAGGTCGGCCAGACCGGCAAGGTGGTGGCGCCTGAACTCTATGTCGCGATCGGCATCTCCGGCGCGATCCAGCATCTCGCCGGCATGAAGGATTCTAAGGTGATCGTTGCGATCAACAAGGATGAAGACGCGCCGATTTTCCAGGTCGCCGATTATGGCCTGGTCGCGGACCTCTATCAGGCGGTTCCTGAACTGACCGAAGCGCTTGGCAAGCTCGGAAAGTAAGAATTGTACGCCGGCCGGACGCGCAACGTCCGGCCGGCGTTTACTTTAAAAGCGTTTTCAAGCGATGATTTCGGGCCTCTCGCGAAGAAAACGTGCCAAAGGTGGGACCAGAATGAACAGGCGCGATATGCGCGCCGTTCCCGGTGGATGACAATATGGCGGTGACAATCAAGAAGGTTGGCGTGATCGGCTCGGGCCAGATGGGCAATGGCATCGCCCATGTGGCGGCGCTCGCCGGCTTCGACGTGGTGCTCAACGACCTGTCCGACGAACGGCTGAAGTCGGCGATGGCGACCATCAACGGCCATCTGTCGCGCCAGGTTGCCAAGAAGGCGGTTACCGAGGACGCGCGCAAACAGGCGCTCGGCCGTATCACCACCACCGAGACCCTCGACGGGCTTTCGGATTGCGACCTCGTGATCGAGACCGCGGTCGAAAAGGAAGAGATCAAGCGCAAGATCTTCCACGAGCTCTGCGCGGTGCTGAAACCGGACGCGATCGTCGCGACCAACTCCTCATCGATCTCGATTACGCGACTGGCCGCCTCGACCGATCGTCCCGAGAAGTTTATCGGCATTCATTTCATGAATCCGGTGCCGGCGATGGAACTGGTCGAGTTGATCCGCGGCATCGCCACCGACGATTCCACCTTCGATACCTCCAAGGAATTCGTCGGCAAGCTCGGCAAGCAGATCGCGGTGTCGGAGGATTTTCCCGCCTTCATCGTCAACCGCATCCTGCTGCCGATGATCAACGAGGCGATCTACACGCTCTATGAGGGCGTCGGCAACGTGGAGGCGATCGATGCGGCGATGAAGCTCGGTGCGCACCACCCGATGGGGCCGCTGGAGCTCGCCGATTTCATTGGCCTCGATACCTGCCTGTCGATCATGCAGGTGCTGCATGAGGGGCTGGCGGATTCGAAATACCGGCCGTGCCCGCTGCTGGTGAAGTACGTCGAGGCCGGCTGGTTGGGGCGCAAGACCCAGCGCGGCTTCTACGACTACCGCGGCGACAAGCCGGTCCCGACGCGCTGAGGCTCCAACCTCGTGTCGTAGGGTGGGTTAGCGAAGCGTAACCCACCGTCACGGCCGCGGTGCGCTATTCGGTGGGTTACGGCTTCGCCTAACCCACCCTACAAATCCTGATCTCCAGAATTCGTTAACCAGTGCCGGGTAGGGTGCCGCTCGCGTTCTGGGAGTGCTGCGTATGGATATGATGGCTATGGTTTCGAGCATGCTCGCGATGCAGGCGGGCGGCACGCAGTCCCAGATTCAGGCTTCCATCATCAAATCCAATGCGGATGCCGAGAAATTCGCGGTCCAGACCCTGCTGGGCATTCCCTCGACCGCCAATCTCGCTCCTGGCGTAGGCGGCAATCTGAACGTTACTGCCTAAAGCGTTCCATCGAAAAAACGCTAGTCCAGCCGGTCTTGCCCTGCGCCCAATAAGCCTTGGCCTTGATCCGCGATGATACGACGCCGGCTGCTTTGAGGGCCCGGCCGACGCGCTGGATCGACGATGCCTTGCCTGTAAGAATGAAATGTGCGCCGCTTGCGGCAAGGCGCAACGCCTCGGCTTCGGCCGCGGCGAGATGAGTTTCGCCGGCGGTGCGTTCGATCAACGTTGCCTGGCCGAGGCCGATCGCCTCCAGAACCGGCCGCAACTCTGCGACATCCGAGCCCTCGAACACATGGATGGCGTCGGCCCCCTGCGGGCTATCGCGGAGTGCCGCAGCCAGGCCGAACGAGGTTTCATCGCCGAACAGGACCACCGGCGCTGCAAGGCCGGATAGATCGAGCGACCGGCGCGGACCAAAGAACTGGCAGGGATCGCCTTCGCGCAGGCCGCTTGCCCATCGGCTTCCGGGACCGTCGCCATGTGCGAAGGTGAGTATTCGTGTCCTGCCGGCGTCGGCGTCCCATGACATCGGCGTGTAGGTCCGCGCGCTAAGGCCCGAGTTCATCGACACCTGGACCTTTTGGCCCGCCGTCCAGGCGACGTTTCTGAGGGCGTCGCCTTCCAGTTCGGCCAACCGAAAGTGCGGCGAGAGCGTCCGGACTGCGGCAACGCGCGCAGGACGCATCAGCCATCGCAGCAACGTCCGCGTGACGAGACCCGGCGGGGCGAGCGGTGGCGCAGAATTTTGCGGATCCTGGGCTTGTTGGGTCAAAGATCGCTCCATTCACCGAACGAAGTCGCGCCCACGCGAATTAATTCGTCTTGGCGGTAAGTTCGTTGCCGCGCCCTGGATTGAACGACAGCGGCAATGAGAGATAACCGTTCCATGTTTCGGGCTCCTTGGAATGCGCTGGGCGCGCAACGTTGGAGCCACAATACGAAATCGCTCGTCTGACCGAATTCCGCAAACCAGACAAAATATTTCGATTTCTGGTCAATGCGTCGCGACGGGATTGTCAGCGGGCAGACGGCGATTACGCGGGGATGCGGCGTTCCGCCAGATAGCGGGCGGGCGGCTTGCCCAGCGCCTTGCGGAACATGGTGACGAAGGCGCTCGCGCCCTCATAGCCGAGATCAAGAGCCACGGTTTGAACCGAAGCTCCTTGGTCGAGACGCTGCAGGGCAATGAGGATGTGGAGCTGCTGGCGCCAGCGGCCGAAGCTCATGCCGGTCTCGCGTTTCAGGGCACGGGTCAAGGTCCTCGGGGCGACGGCCATGCGCCGGCCCCAGTCATCAATCGTCGCGCGGTCGGACGGATCTGCCATCATGGCTGCGGCGATCTTGCGCAGTTTGGCGTCGACCGGCATCGGGAAGTTCAGCTTTTCGACGGGCGCCTGCGACAGCTGGTCAAGCAGCACCGCGGCGATCCGGCCGTCGGCGCTGTCGACGACGTACAAGGCCGGCATCTGCGTGACGTGCAGCAGCAATCGCTCCAGCAACGGCGAGACCGATAGCGTGCAGCATTGCCTGGGCAGCGCCGGCGCCGCATCCGGTTCGACGAACAGGAGATAGACCTCGACGTTTCCGCCGGCGGTCACGCTGTGGGGAAGGTCGCCAGGAATCCACACTGCACAGCGCGGCGGCACGATCCAGACGCTGCCGCCGGCTTCGCACCTGACGACGCCCCGCAAGGTCAGGATTAGCTGGACCTTCCGATGCGCGTGAACGGGCATTTCCACGCCCTTGGTGAACATGTCGAACCCGACGGCGGCGATGGCGCGTGGCACGTATTCGGGATTGAAATCGTCATCGGGACGAAGATCGTCTTCGTTGAGCCGGTAGAAGGGCATGGCGGTGGCGACCGATCCGAGCGCGATTGACCGGATCGGACAATATCAGGCGGCGATTGTGATTTTCAACAAGGAGGACGTTCTACAGACTTGCCTTGGCCGGCTGCATCGCGGCCTTGATCAGCTTGATGGCGTCGTCGCTGGCCCATTCGGCGGGACCGGCCAGGTTAGCGATTTCGCAGCCTTGGCCGTCGACCAGCACTGAAGTGGGCATCCCGAGCGCCTTTCCGACGCTCTTAAGATCCTGAAAAACCTTGGCTTTCGGATCGGCGAAATAGCCGAGCCGGGTCAGATTGGCCTCCCTGAGGAAGTTTTTCGGCTTTTCGGGATCGCGGGTGTCGATGTTGATGGCGACGACCTCGAATTCCTTGCCCCCGAGCTTGCCCTGCAGGCTGTCGAGCGCCGGCATTTCCTTGCGGCAGGGTACGCACCAGGTGGCCCACAGGTTCACCAGCACGGTCTTGCCGCGCCATTCCGAGAGCTTTCGTGGCTTGCCCTCGGCGTCCTCGAAGGTGAGGTCGGGGAGTTGCACCGGGTTGGTCGCCATGGTCAGCGCGGCCACCTCGCCATGTGCCAGCGGCGCGATTCTGCGCGCCACTTCGACCGCCCCGCTGCAGGTGGAATCGCCGCTTCCGCCGGGCTTCAAGCTGCCGGTGGCATAAACCCCGGCAAATGCGGCCAGCGTTCCAACCACCACCACGCCGGCGGCGAGCGGAATCCGGCTTTTGGCGGCCGGGCGCGGCGGGAGCGTGTCGGGCATATCGTTTGTCATCCTGTATCAGATACGGCTATGCAGTGCCCATGTTACGGTCGAGTTACGGCCGAAACGGGCGCGGCGTTTCGCTGGTCCGGACGTTAATTGGCAGGGCGTTGGAAGTCATGAGCAACAAGATGTGGGGCGGCCGGTTCACCGACCGTCCCGATGCGATCATGGAGGAAATCAACGTCTCGATCGACGTTGATCGTCACCTCTACGCCCAGGACATCGCCGCGTCCAAGGCCCACGCCGCCATGCTGTCGGCGCAGGGCATTATCACGGCGAGTGATGCGAAAAATATCGGCAAGGGTCTAGACACGATTTTGTCAGAAATCGACAAGGGCTCGTTCGATTTCAAGCGTGCGCTCGAAGACATCCATATGAATGTCGAGAGCCGGCTTTCCGAATTGATCGGTCCGGCGGCCGGACGGCTGCACACCGCGCGGTCGCGCAACGACCAGGTGGCGACCGATTTCCGCCTCTTCGTGCGCGACACCATCGACGAGACCGACGCGGCGCTGACGGCGTTCCAGCACGCGCTGGTCAGCCGCGCGCTGGAACATGCCGCCACCGTCATGCCGGGC
>PNLC01000309.1 GCA_013822885.1 Bradyrhizobium sp. | reverse complement strand
CGAAGCCGCGGCCGGTCGGATGGTCGGAGCGGCGGCAACGGCTCGACGAGGTCGGGTCGACCTGGCCGGTGGCATCCGATGTCAAATGCGAGGCGGTCGATTGCGATGGCGTAGCCGGCGAATGGTCGGTCGTTCCCGGCAGCGAAGCGTCGCGCGTGCTGTTGTATTTTCACGGCGGCGGATACTGCTCCGGCTCGATCGTCAGCCATCGGCGCATGGTGACGGAGGCCGGACGCGCAGCGCGGATGCGCACGCTCGCGATCGACTACCGCCTCGCGCCGGAGCATCCCTATCCGGCCGCGCATGAGGACGCACTTGCGGCGTGGCGCTTCCTGCGCAGGCAGGGCATTCCGGCGCCGGCCATCGCCGTCGGAGGCGACAGCGCCGGCGGCAACCTGACGCTTGGACTGATCAACCGGTTGCGCGCGGCGGGCGAGGAATTGCCGGCCTGCGCTTGGCTGGTCTCGCCGTGGACCGACCTCACGATGTCCGGCGCGACGCTGGAAACCAGGGATGCGTTCGATCCCTTGATCCATACCGCCTATCTCACCGAGCTCGCGGATGCCTATGCGCCGCCACCCGCCGAGCGCAGGGATCCCCTGATTTCGCCCCTGTTCGCCGATCTGGCAGGCTTTCCGCCGATCCTGATCCAGGTCGGATCGGCCGAGACGCTGCTTGCGGATGCCACCCGGCTGGCCGCAACCGCCGGGGCCGCCGATGTCGATGTCACGCTTCAGATCTGGCCGCACATGATCCACGCCTGGCCGGTCTGGAATGCCAAACTCGAAGACGGCCGCCGCGCGCTGGCGTCTGCCGGTCAGTTCATGCGGGCGCATATCCGATAAGCCGAGCTGGCGAGACGTCTGGCCTCTAGCCGGCCCAAAGAGGCATTTTTTGGCTGTTTTTTCCGGAATCCGCCGATTGCATGGCAAATCGCGGGTTTTAGGGGAGCACGGCCTGTGCTATTCGGGAACATTGGAATCACGACGGAATTTGCATTGGCATGATCCAACCCGGCTCCCCGAGTAACAGCCCTATCGCGTGGTTCGGCGGACAGCCGATCGCGATCGCGGCTGTCGCCCTGGCCGTCGTGGTGCTGGGAATTGGCTCCATTGCCATTTGGCGCGCCTTTACAGGCGCCGCGCCTGAGACCGATCGCGCGGTTGTCGTTCGGCAGCTGCAGGCGCGTACCGCGCAGGCCTCCGAACAGCTCGTTGAGAAGACCAAGGGCCTCGAGGCCACCCAGATGGAATCGATCGACCAGTTGCAGATGGTGCAGGATCAGCTGCAGACCGTGCGCCGCCTTCTGGCTTCCCAGCAGACCGATACCAAGAAGCTTTCCGAGCAGGTGGCAACGCTGACCGAGGCCATCGACGGGCTCAGGCAATCCTATGCCAGCACGCGCACCTCCGAAGCCTCGGCCGATTCCCCGCCGCGCAAACGGTCGGCCAAGGCTAAACCCCGGTCGTCCAGAAGCGCAAACCGCAGCCGCGCCAAGCGGGGCTGATCGAAACCCCGGCTTCGGCGTTCCACCCGGCTCTGGACGCCTCCCGTCATTGAGGCCCGCCGCCCCACCGGCAAGGTTTCGCCAATTTCCCTTGCCGAATGTGAACTGGTTCACACATGCCCGTGAGAATCCCGGGCATCCTTAAATTCACCGGATGGCGTGAGCCGATTTCAATATCCGGGGCTGGCAAGGTCGTTGACGGTATACTGCGTCGACGGCCTTGTTTTTTGGGTCTAGCTTTGGCGTGGTCAAGCCGCCATCCTCGCACCGCGCGTGGCGGGATACACCGCACGCGACGCCACGGCGGGCGTGCTTCCGAGGTCCAGCCTATATCGTGCGACCGCGCTTGCGATACGGCCTGGACATCTTCTGCTCGATTTCCCAGAACATCCAGACGAAGGCCGCACCCAGACAAGTCACGATCACCAGAAACAACAACGTCAACGCCGGGGCTGTGAGCATGTTCAACATCCTCGATGAGATGCAACGGCACACCATCGAACGGGATGAGAACCACGACCCCGGCAACTGAAACACCGTGGTCGCGCTGGTGATCCCGCCGTGATTGCCCTTGAAGTGCTCGACGCTTCGCAAGCGTCGGATCCTCGCAGATCCCGCCCCAACCTTAGACCGGGTTCCGCCGAATGGCTGGGCCATCTTGCTCACTTCTGCGCGATCTAGGCGGTAAGATCAGCAACCGCGGCAGATGCTCTTCAGCTTGCGATCGATCGTCTTGTTCTCTTCCGTAATCGCGGCGTCCCCACTAGCCCGGTTCGATGCCGCCGATCCGATCGTGACGCCGCCACCTGACGACTGTGCGGTACCGGCGCTGTTGGTGCCGGGCGCCGGGGGCGAGGCCAGCCTGGACGCATTCCCCGCACCGCTCGGGTCTTCGCCCGCATTGTTCGCTCCGCCGGGGCTGGCAGGCCCGGGCGGAACGCCGCTGATGCCTGAGGTGCCCGCACCGGCAGAACCTGCGCTCGGCGAGCCGGCAGCGCTGCCGCTGCCACCCGACGACGACGACCCACCGGCGCTTTGAGCGAACGAGGGGACCGGCCATATCAGGATCGCAATGGCAAAGATCGCAGAAGCTATCTTCATGGAAATCTCCTTTGCAGAATCAACGACAGCGCCCTGCCCTTGTTCCTGAGCGGAACAATCTCCGGCATAAATCATTGCATGTGACATCCGCTCGACGGCTGGAGTCGATCGCGTTTGCGCAAATTGATCGCCTTCGACGAGGACACCCTCGACAAGCTCACCCAGCTTGCGCGCGACCGGATGGGGACCCTCCAGGAATTGGCGGATGAGGCTTTTGCCGACCTGCTCAGGAAGCACGGCGTTCCCGTTGATCTCAAGGATGCGCTGCGAAAAAGCGCGGGAGTTTCAAAGACCTCGACGTCCAAAAAGGCAACACCGAAAACCGGAAAGACGACATCATGACGCCAGATCCCGATCCATTCGAGCAAGGTGAGCGCGCTGCGCGCGAGGGCATTCCGGCGGAAGCCAATCCGTACCAGGATGGGAGCGAACAGCATGCGCTCTGGGCAACCGGCCATGAGAAGGTTGCCGGCGCGATCGAGGCGAACGAGAGCGAAGGAAGCTGAGCCAAATGCGCGCGCCAGCCGCTCAGCCGACCTTCTTCAGGCCGTTTTTGAAACGCGGCCCGTTGATGGCGTAGAATTTCGCAGCACTTCCCATCGCCGTCACCTGCTCGGGCGACAATGTGCGGATCACGCGCGCGGGTGAGCCGATGATCAGCGAATGCTCGGGATATTCCTTGCCCTCGGTAATGACCGCTCCCGCGCCGACAATGCTGCCGCGCCCGATCCGCGCGCCATTCATGACGATCGAGCCCATCCCGACCAGCGCGCCGTCCTCGATCGTGCATCCATGCAGGATGACGTTGTGGCCCACGGTGCAGTTCTTGCCGATCACGAGCGGATATCCGCGGTCGGTGTGGCAGGTCGAGTTGTCCTGCACGTTGGAGCCTTCGCCGATCTCGATCCATTCATTGTCGCCACGCAACACCGCGCCGAACCAGACACTGGCCGAATTCAAGAGACGCACCTTGCCGATCAGGACGGCGGTATCCGCGATGAAGTAGTTGCCGTCCGCGGGGAGATCAGGTCCCTGCCCGTCGAGTTCGTAGATTGCCATAGCAAAAAGGCCTCCAGTTGCGGAGACCTTGGCATAGCCGCTGGCGCATGATCAAGCGAAGCGAGTGCTCTTGAATCACGCCCTGCCTCAGGCCAGGACGCCCGCGGCACGCAACGTCATCAGGAAGAACGTTCCGGACATCAGGCTCCAGAAGCCTGAGAGCATGGTCGCCATCATCACGAACTCGAAGCGACGACGCTCGATCTTCGCGCCGCGCAGCGTGTTGCGCATGATGATGAAGGGAGCCGCGAAAACCAGAAACGGAACCGCGGCAAACGTCTTCGGCGCCACACCTTCGCCGAGCAGCCCGAAGCCTGCCGGCCGCGCCGCCATGGCCTGATAGCCGCTCGCAAGGGCGCCGGCGATCGCAAAACCGATGCACAGGGCAAACAGGGAATTCAACGCATCGGGCGACATTAGAACCATCCGCTACTCAACAATCGCGCACCCTGCTTTCGCAAAAATGCCAGCCAGCCGCCACCGTATCCTTAAGGAAAGGTTAACGGCCAAACGTGGTAATTCCGTTTGCGCATGGCTGACGGCGCACGACACCTGCGAAATCATGCAGGAATCCGATTGCGCATGGCATATTCGCGGGTGATTCGGCGCCTGATCCAGCGGCGCCGCAACCAATGCCCTTTTTCATGACCTTGCTTTCGACCGCCCAGCATATCGCCCGCGACACGCGCAAGGACCCGCGCTCGCACATCGTCCTGATCCTGTCCGCGGCCACCATCGCCGCCGGGGCCATTGCGCTGGTCGCCTATCTGCTGTGGCCGACCTGGGGGGCGCGGTCGGTAGACGCACCGTCGCGCCTCCCAGTCAGCGTCGGCAGTACCCTGTTCAACGTGCCGACATTGGCGGTCCGCCGCAAAATCCAGCGCCATTCCGGTCCCCAGGAGCGCGTCGATCTCAGTTTCATGTTCCCGTCGCTCGAGCCGCCCGAGGCGCCGAAGCACGTCACCGCCGATACGGTCGAGGAGAAGGTTCAGCCGATCGACCGGATATTCGTATCGATCGCGGCCCATCGCGACACGCTGGCGCCCGACACGCGCGTCCGTACGATCTATCCGCGTTATCTCGAGCAGACCTCAACGCCGATAGATGACGGGTTGACGATGCGCGCGTTTCGCGACGGCTCGCCCTATGGCAATGAGGATCTGTTCTCCGCCAGCGCGCCGGGCTTCAACGCACGCTGCACCCGCGACGGACTGACGCCCGGCATGTGCCTGAGCGAGACCCGTGTCGACGGCGCCGACCTGACGTTTCGCTTTCCGCGGAGCTGGCTCGCGCAATGGCGCGAGGTTGAAAATGCAATGAACCGTCTGAAGGCGCAGATGCGCGGACCAAAAGGTTAAGCCGCCTAGCAAGTTGGGAAATTCGCGGCTGCGCCGCCCCCATCAACCATTCCACATGGATAAGATTTAGTCGGTGGGCCGGCTTGCGCTTGGCCCACCCTACGGCGCGAGCGCGGGCGGCCCTACCCGACGTCAGCCAGATCTTCCTCGAGAATCGCCATCTGGAACTGGAAGGAACGATCGTCGTCCTCGTCATCGACGAACAGTACGCCGATGAACTCCTCGCCGATATAGACCTCGGCGGAGTCGTCCTTTTTCGGACGCGGCACGACGCGGATCCTGGGATTGCCGAATACGCGCTTGAGATAGGCGTCGAGCTTCCTGACTTCCTGAACGTCCACGGCGGTCTCCAATCGGATCAATGTTTTCCGGGAGGTTTTTAGGACGAGATGATCCTGTCCGCCAGCCGTAAGTTTACAAAGGTAGCGGCAGAAAACACTGGAAAATCAAAGCCCGATCGCGTTGAGCATCTGGTCCATGGTGCGTGACGGCTCCGCGCAGCCGGCCTCGCCGACAATCTTGGCCGGAACGCCCGCCACCGTCACATTGTGCGGCACCGGCTTGACCACCACCGAGCCCGCGGCGATGCGCGCGCAATGGCCGATCTCGATATTGCCGAGAATTTTGGCACCCGCCCCGATCAGCACGCCATGGCGAATCTTCGGATGCCGGTCCTCGTTCTCCTTGCCGGTGCCGCCGAGCGTGACGCCGTGCAGGATCGA
>PNLC01000308.1 GCA_013822885.1 Bradyrhizobium sp. | reverse complement strand
ATGATGAACGTCGTCATTGATCGCGAAATTATGGGCCATCGTCGGTTTTTCCGGTGAGAAAAGGCTTTTAGTCTCAACGGCCTCGCAAGGCAACTGATCGTTCGTCGGATTTGCTCCGGGCATTCACGGGGTTCCACCCGTCAACAGCGCCTTCGCTTGGTTACCGGGCGATCGATTTTCCAATCGTTGGCCCCGACAGGACACCGTCGCGCAGAGACGGCCATCTCCCGCTCCTGGTCGAACAGATTGTTGCCGATGCAGAGCATATTTATGCCAGCCCTGAACGATCGCAGGCTGGCCTCCCTGGTGCCCATCGCCTTCTGCAGTCCCTGCATCTGCATGTCGTCGCTGACCAGGAGCGTGTCGGGAAGGCGCTTTCGCAAACGGCCAAGCCCTGCCGCGGACAAGGTCATCGGATTATCGCTGTCCCATTGCCGTACGATGGCGTGGCTGACCAGTACCGCATCGCCGAACATCTTCGGAGCCAGCGAATAGAACAGTTCCTCCTGCTCGGGACGATGGGAATCGGAAATATCCATGAACCCTGGTGCGAATCCACCACCGCACCGCCGATGCCGGGAAAATGCTTCAGGCACAGGCCGATGCGTTGCTTGACCGGAGTCACTTCGGAATCTCGCCGAACGTCTTTCCGGCCGGCAGCACCGCATGACGGATCAAGCGGGAATCCTCGACCGCAGCCTGGCGGTGTTTCACGGCCTCGCGATAGACGGGATCGCGGATCATCTCCGCGAACGCCGCGACACTCGGATATTCGGCGATGAAGCAGTGGTCCCATCGCTCTTCGGCCGGACCGATCAGCATCAGTTCGAACCGCCCCTGCCAGACGATACGCCCGCCGAGCCGCTCGAACACCGGCCCGCTTTCCCGGCCATAGGCAGCATAGGCTTCCGCGCCGGTGGCCGTGCGGCCATCGGGATAGGCGGCCTGCTCGCGCAGCCGGACCAGGTTGAGCATGTGGATCGGCCCCGGCCGGTCGTTGGCCTTGAACTGCGCAAAAACTTCCTTGGTCGGATCGACGTGGCCCATGCGGCTTCATCCCTGAAAGCGTGATCATTGACGCTGATGGTAGCACGCTCCGCCGCACCTCCTAATCGCGCATTAACCTCTCGGTAACCGAGCCTTAAACTGCGCCCGATAGCGTAGGGCCGGACGGGTATGAGCAGCGTTTGTGATGGCGTGGGGACGGAAAAAGAGCGGCGGACGCAAGGAGCCGCTTTTCGGGCTTCCAGCTGCGCTCGCCGACCTGCGGCTCTCTCCCGAAGATCGCATTCCGGCCGCCAACGACGACGACAAACCAAAGAAACCCGTGCCCAAGCGCAAGCCCGAAGCGGATGACGAGGACGAGCCGCCGCGCGAGCGCAAGCCGCGCGCGACCAGGGGCGGCGCCAAGCGCCGGCCGAAAGAGCGAAAGCTGCGCTGGGGCCGGCTGGTGTATTGGGGCGCGGTGCTCGGCCTGTGGGCCGCGATCGCCGTCGTCGGCGTCGTGGTATGGGTCGGCGCCCACCTGCCCGCGATCCAGTCGCTGGAAATTCCAAAGCGTCCGCCGACCATCCAGATCACGGGCTTCGACGGCAGCGTGCTGGCCACGCGCGGCGAAATGCCCGGCACCAATGTCGCGCTGAAGGATCTGCCGCCCTATCTGCCGAAGGCGTTCATTGCCATCGAAGACCGCCGCTTCTATTCGCATTACGGCATCGATCCGATCGGCATCGCCCGCGCGGCGGTCGCGAACGTGATGCATCGCGGCGTCTCGCAAGGTGGCTCGACGCTGAGCCAGCAGCTCGCCAAGAACCTGTTCCTGACCCAGGAACGGACGATGACGCGCAAGCTGCAGGAACTGGAGCTCGCGCTCTGGCTGGAGCGCAAGCATTCCAAGAACGAAATTCTCGAGCTCTATCTCAACCGCGTCTATTTCGGCTCCGGCGCCTATGGCGTCGAGGCGGCGGCGCAGCGCTATTTCGGCAAGTCCGCCAGGAACGTCACGATCGCGGAAGCCGCAATGCTGGCGGGCCTCGTCAAGTCGCCGTCGAGGCTGGCCCCCAACC
This sequence comes from Bradyrhizobium sp., assembly GCA_013822885.1. Classification (GTDB taxonomy): domain Bacteria; phylum Pseudomonadota; class Alphaproteobacteria; order Rhizobiales; family Xanthobacteraceae; genus Bradyrhizobium. Next base: position 3,694 of record PNLC01000308.1, on the reverse strand, counting down.
GCAATCCGGAGGGCGCCGAGCAGCGCGCCCAGATCGTGCTGTCGGCCATGGCCGACGCCAGGTTCATCACCGAGGCGCAGGCCAAGGCCTCGATCGGGCACCCTTCCTACAAGGTGAAGCCGGTCGGCGCCGGCACCGTCAACTACGTTGCCGACTGGATCGGTGAAGTGCTCGACGATCTCGTCGGCCAGATCGACCAGAGCATCGTGGTCGAAACCACGATCGATGCGAAACTGCAGAGCGTGGCGGAGGCCGCCATCATCGACGAACTCGCAGCCAAGAGCGTCAGGTTCAATGTCACCCAGGGCGCGCTGGTGGCGATGACGCCCGACGGCGCGGTGCGCGCGATGGTCGGTGGGCGGAACTATGCCGAGAGCCAGTATAATCGCGCGGTCACGGCCAAGCGCCAGCCTGGCTCAGCGTTCAAGCCGTTCGTGTTCCTGACCGCGGTCGAGGCCGGGTTGATGCCGGAAACGATCCGGCTGGATGCGCCGATCGATATCAAGGGCTGGCGGCCCGAGAACTATACCCACGAATATTTCGGATCGGTAACGCTGACGCAGGCGCTGGCGATGTCGCTCAACACGGTCGCGGTGCGGCTCGGGATCGAGGTCGGGCCGAAGAACGTCGTACGTACCGCGCACCGGCTCGGCATTTCCTCCAAGCTCGAGGCCAACGCCTCGATTGCGCTCGGCACCTCGGAAGTCTCGCTCAACGAACTGGTCGGCGCCTATGCGCCGTTTGCCAATGGCGGACTCGGCATCTCCCCGCATGTTGTGACGAAGATCCGAACCAATGAAGGCAAGCTGCTGTACATGCGGCAGCCCGACCAGCTCGGCCAGGTGATCGAGCCGCGTCATGTCGCGATGATGAACACGATGATGCGGGAGACGCTGCTCTCCGGCACCGCGCGCAAGGCGGAGATCCCAGGCTGGATGGCCGCCGGCAAGACCGGCACCAGCCAGGATTTCCGTGACGCCTGGTTCATCGGCTACACGGCTAACCTCGTCACCGGCGTCTGGCTCGGCAACGACGACAATTCGCCGACCAGGAAGGCGACCGGCGGCGGGCTGCCCGTGGAAGTCTGGACCCGTTTCATGCGCGCGGCGCATCAGGGCGTGCCGGTGGCGGGACTGCCAAGCTCGCAGCGCGGCGGCTTGCTGTCGAACCTGTTTCAAACGTCGGCACAGGACAGCGGCGCGCCGCCTCCAACCCGGTCAGCACCAACACCGGTGCCGCTCGCGCCGGCTGCCTCGGGCGGTTCATACCGGCCGCCGCCGACGCGCGCCTCGGCGCCGCCGCCCAACCCATCGGCGCGTCCGGAAGCCGCCGCGGGGCTGGATGGCTGGCTGATGGACCGGGTGTTCGGGCGGTAAAGCTAGGTCAGCTCGCGAAGACGACGCGTGTTTCCACCGATACGCGCCGATAAAGATCCTCGACGTCGTCGTTGACGAGCCGGATGCATCCGGACGCGACCAGATGGCCAATGGTCTTTGGCGAATTGGTGCCGTGGATGAGCAGCCCGGGCTTGTCGAGCAGCAGCGCGCGGGCGCCGAGCGGACTGCCGGGACGGCCTGCCGCCGCGAGCAGGGCGTCGGCTTCCTTTGTGTTTGCGCCCGCTGAGCGCCAGTCGGGCCATTCAAGCTTGTTCATCACGCGAGACAGAGTGCCGCCCTTCAGGCACTCCTGCGCCACGCCGATCCCGTAACGGCGCGCGGAAGTACTGGAATCAATCAGATAGAGAAAGCGGTTTTCGCGGTCGACCACGATCGAGCCGGGTACGACGGTGGTGCGGTAGAATACCACTTGCCGCTGCAGCGCGAACGGCAGCACCTCGCCGGAGGAGCCGCCATCGACGCCCGGCTTCAGATCCGTCACCACGACATCCTGACGCCCGCCTTGCGCCTTCGGCGACGACGACTTCACATTGGCCGCGACGATGGCCGGACCTTTGGCGGCGACGAAGACGTAGGCAACGGCCGCGAGCGCGATGACGGCAGCAACCGCAAAAGCGCCGATGGCGTACGGTTTCCAGTTCCGGCCTGTCGAGAGGGTTTCGCTGATCGCCGCGGCGGCGCTGGCTTCCTCGGCCGCAATTTCATCCTCGATCCGGCGGACCGCGTCTTCGAGCGCGGCGGTGTGCGATGCCGCAGCCTCCCTTGGGAGCTGAGATCGCGCGATCAGGCTGGAGGCTTCCCTGTAGACCTGGTCGCGCGTGGCGGCGTCCTTGCCTGCAACCGCTTTCGTCAGCAGCGAAAAATAATCGACGGCCATGGCCTGACCTCTGAAGCACTACCTGACAGGAGGCGCGTACTGAATTCCGCCCTGGGTCCAGAGCGCATTCAATCCGCGCGGGATACTCAGCCTGGACTGCGTCCCGACGTTCCTTTCATAGATCTCGCCGTAATTGCCGACCGCGCGGACGGCGCGCGCCGCCCAGTCGTTGACGACGCCCAGCTGCTCGCCGAACTCGCCTTCGGTTCCGACCAGCCGCCTTATATTGGGATTGGAAGACTTCACCGCATCGTCGATCGTCGACGACTTCACGCCGAGTTCCTCGGCGTTGATCAATGAATAAAGCGTCCACTTGACCAGGTTGAACCACTGGTCGTCGCCCTGCCGCACCGCCGGCCCGAGCGGTTCCTTCGAGATGACTTCCGGCAGGATGATGTGGCTGTCGGGCGCCGACAGCTTGAGACGCTCGGCGTAAAGCTGCGAAACGTCGCTGGTCAGCACGTCGCATTTGCGATCGTCGTAGGCTTTGAGGCTTTCTTCGGCGGTAGCAAGCGCCAGAACCTTCAGCGCCATGTCGTTGGCGCCGAAATAGTCGGCGAGGTTGAGCTGGCTGGTGGTGCCGGTCTGGGTGCAGACCGTCTTGCCGCCGAGTTGCAGAGCGGTGTCGATCCCGGCCTCGCGGCGCAACAGAAAGCCCTGGCCGTCGTAATAGGCGACGCCTGTGAACATCAGGCCTAGCGAACTTTCCCGCGACATCGTCCATGTCGAATTGCGCGACAACACATCGATCTGGTTCGACTGCAGCGCCGCGAAACGGGTGACCGCATCGAGCGGCACGAACGTCACTTTGGCGGGATCGCCGAAAATCGCCGCCGCCACGGCGCGGCAGATATCGACGTCGAAGCCGATCCACGTGTTCCTGTCGTCCAAGCTGGAAAAGCCGAGCAGCCCCTGACTGACGCCGCAATTGAGCGTGCCGCGCTCCTTCACGGCTTTCAGGGTCTGCGCGCCGGCGGGAACGGCCGTAAGAACAAAGGCCAGCAACGCAAGGATCGGGAGGATGACGGGCCGCTTCTCGAAATCAGGCATCTGCATCTCGCGATCGGTGGCGGTATCGGCGTCCTTCAGCCGGGGGCAATGTCGGGAAGCTAGCATAACCGGAACGGTTACCAATGGATTCCCGGTTGGGACGGACCGTATCCGGCAACCGGTGCTTCGCTTGGGATGCGGGATCGGGGCGCGCTGACGAGCCGTACGAAAATGAGTCTAGAAAATCCACGTCCTCTTGATCGCGACGCGATCTGGTAGCCGCCCCCGGATCAATTCCGGAGGCATGTGTCGCTCGAAAATTGCTTAGTCCTGAATGCCGTACCGGTGCAGGTCGTTGCCGTGGGTGTCGAGCCAGTGCTTGGCGCGCTCGACATGGCCGCAGACCCGGCCGCAGACCCGCCAGAATCTC
>PNLC01000307.1 GCA_013822885.1 Bradyrhizobium sp. | reverse complement strand
GCCGGGCAAGCTGAACACGGCGACGTGCAAATCCTATGCTTACGTCTTCAACGCCAAGACCTCCGAATATTTCCGCTGCCAGGTCTCGCTGGCGCTTACACGGGACAACAAGGAGGTCATCAACGTGCAAGCCGACGGCGGCTGCACCAAGAAGACCCGGATATTCGATACCGATTCGAGCTATTCTTTCGACGCCACCGAGACCGAGGCGCCGAACACCAATTCGTTCTTCGGCCCCGGCGGCTATGCGATCTGGGCCAGCGACAACAATACGCCGAAGGTGCGCGGTTGCATCATCATCTCGTCCGGGCTTGGCTCCGACATCGCCAAGTGCATCGACATGAAGTTCGAGTAAGTCCCGGCAGCACCGCGCAACCTTTCCTAGTTCGGGTTGGAGGCCATCTGCGGCCGCGACCGGGCGAACTTCCTGATCGCCTGCGGCTTGCCGAACAGATAGCCCTGGACCAGGTCGAAGCCCATCTCGTGCGCGGCGAGAAAATCGGCGCGGGTTTCAATGCCCTGGGCGATGACGCGGGCGCCGTGGTCGTGGGCCAGTTCGACGATCCGGCGGCAAACCGTCTGTTTCAGCCGGTCGTCGGCGCTGCCGTTGACGAACTGACGGTCGACCTTCAACTCGACGAACGGGAAGCTCTTCAGCTCCATCAGGGACGGCCACTCCGCGCCGACATTGTCGATCGTGAACGCGATATTGTGCAGGCGCAGCGCCTTTGCGACGTCCACCACCAGCTCCGGATTTTCGATCACCTCGATACTGTCGACTTCGATCAGCAGTCCGCCGAACGCGGGATGGGTCGGAATGGCGCGGCGGAGGTCAGGTATGGCATGGCTATCCGCGAAGAAGGATACCGGCAGGTTGATCGATAGATCGACCGGACCCTGGCTCTCGAGCAGGTGCCGCCAGTCCTCGATCGCGCGTCCGACCACGAATTCAGACAGGGCGCGGAAATGCGGATCCTTGTCATCGGGTATGAAGTACGCCGGGGGGACCACACCCCAGGCAGGGTGCCGCATCCGGACCAGCGCTTCCGCGCCGCTGGGGACCAGCGTGCGGATGTTGATCTTCTGTTGATACCACAGTTCGAGCCATCCGGCCTTCAGCGCCTCGGCCACGTCCACCGCCGGGCTCGGCGCCGGCTCGGCGGGCAGCATCGCCGCCACGCTATCGCGCAGGCTACCCGTGCTGAAGGGCGTCTGCAGCGAGGGCAGCATGGCGATGCCGTATTCCTCGCCGATCTGCCGGACCGCCCTCACCATGATCGACTGCGGCTGGCCGATGACGAGGACCTTGCCGGCAAAATTCTTCCGGACCACGATCTCGAGAATGTCGCCGGGCTCCAATCCGTTGGCGCACACGCTGAGTACGAGCAGGTCCGGCTGGTGGATGTCGAGCACGCTGGCGAGGTCGCTGGCCTGACCGCATTCGCTGGTGACGAAGCCCAGATCCTCGAGTGCGTCCGAGAGAAACAGTCTGAGATGCTTCTTGCTGTCGATGACGCAGGCGCGCGGCGTCAGCTTGCGGTGGCCGAAATGACCGGCGTGCACATCCCCATCAAAGTTGATCATCGTCGCCCTCCCACCCGGCAGAAACCCCGGACGCAGTCGTACATCCGTGTTGCGGCGGCAATGATGGAATTTTGCAGACGGAGCGAGTTTTACTTCAATAAGGTTAAAGCCGAAATTTGAGGTGGGAATCGCGAGCGGCAATTGCCGAAGTTGTCGGCACGGCGGGCCCAGGCACATCCGTTCGTTGTTTTCGTTGACGCGACCCGATGGTGCGCCGCACTGATCGGAATTTCTGCTGCATCTTCAATCGCTGCGCCTGGTGCCATGATCCTGCGCATACTGCACCTCATGGCCGCAGATCAATCAGGCCGGCCTTGACGATGATGAGGCCGATGAGCGCGGTGCGGAGCGTGCCCCGCAAAGAAATGACCGCGGACCATCACGGGCCGCGGTCATAATGTTCGTAGCGAAGGCAGCGACGCGCTTACTTGCCGATGCCCTTTTCCTTGAAGTATTTCAGCGCGCCGGGATGGAACGGGATCGGCGAACGCTCCTGTACCTGGTTGTCAAGCGTGAAGCTCTCGGCCTCCTTGTGCACGGCGACGATGTCGGCCTTCTTCTCCACCAGCGTCTTGACGATGGCGTAGGCGTCGTCGTTGCTCATTTTGTCGCCGGTGACGATCAGGTTCCACACTTCGGTGATGGAATTGTCCTTGTCGTAGCCGGGATACGAGCCCGCCTTGATCTTGCCGGGAGAGTAAAGCTTGCCGTATTTGGCGTTCATCTTCTCGGCCAGATCGCCGTGGTCGATCAGCTTTATCTTGAGGCCGGGCGTCGCGGCGAGATCGGTCACCGCGGCGGTTGGAATGCCGCCAACCCAGAAGAACGCATCGATCTTGCGATCCTTGACGGCATTGACGGATTCGGAGACGCCGAGCCGCTCGCGCTTCAGATCCTTGTCCTTGTCGAGGCCGGCGGCTTCGATGACGCGGAACGCCATCACTTCGGTGGCGCTGCCGGGCGACCCCGTCGAAACGCGCTTGCCCTTCAGGTCCGCCATGGTCTGGATGCCGGAGCCTTCCACCGTCACGACATGCATGCGGTTTGGATAAACAACGAGCAGCGCCTGCAACGGCACCTTTCCGCTCTTGAACTTGTCCTCGCCCTTGAGCGCATCGAGCGCGGCATCTGCCATGGTGAAGGCCAACTCGCTCTTGCCGGCGCCGATCAGTTTGAGATTGTCGACCGAGCCGCCCGTGACCTCGGCGGTCGCCTGCACGTTCGGAAGGCTCTTGGAGAGCACGTTGGCGACGGCGCCGCCCAGCGGATAATAGACGCCGCCGGTGCCACCGGTTCCGATCGACATGGTCTTCTGCTGGGCATAGGCAGCGCCTGCAATAGCGAGCCCCAGAGTCATCGCCAGTATGGCTGTGGTCTTTTTCATGTTCGTCTCCTCAATCCCTTCATTAACTATGTCGTTAGCGCCGGCCGCTCTGGCGACCGCGTTCTGGCCTGCCACAGCAATACGCCGAGACCGATGATCAGGCCGGGCACATAGGTGTAGCTGATATCGCGGCCGGTGATCCATTCGACCATCGCCTCAATGAGGCTCGGGAACACCAGCAGCAGTCCGGATAGCAGAAGCAGGCCCCGCTCCACCGGCGTATTTTGTCGCAGGGCCCAGTTCTGGGCGAACGCTGCCAGCGCCAACAGCCCGAAGGTCGTCTTGATCGTGATCTCGAGGATATCGACCCACGACCCACCCTTCGGTATCGACAGCAGCAGCCCGACGCCCTGCGGGTCAAGCACGAACACGAACGGCACCAGGAACGCCGGCAGCGTGTATTTCCAGGACTGCAGCGTCGTCCTGTAGGGATCGCCGCCGGTGATGGCGGCGGCTGCGAACGGCGACAGCGCGGTCGGCGGCGACACCTCCGACAAGACGGCATAGTAAAAGATGAACATGTGTGCGGCGTAGTCGGGCACACCGAGCTTGATCAGCGCGGGCGCCGCGATCACCGCGCAAATGATGTAGGACGCGGTCACCGGCACCGCGAGGCCGATGATCCAGACGATCAGCGCGGTGTAGATCGCCGTCAGCAGCAGGCTGCCGCCGGCATAGCTGATGACGATCGCCGAGAATTTGAGGCCGAGACCGGTCAGTGTCACGATGCCGACGACGATGCCGGCGCAGGCGCAGGTGGTCGCGGCATTGAGCGCGCCGATCGAGCCGTCGGCCAGTGCCTTCACCAGCTTGGCCGGCATCAGCGCGGTTTCCGGGCGCAGGAAGCTCAGCGCGAACGTAACGACGATGGCGTAGAAGACCGACAGCGATGGCGAGTAGCCGATGACCATGAATACGACCACGGCAAGCAGCGAGATGAAGTGGAAGCCGTATCGCTTCGTCATCTGGCCGAGCGACATCTCGGGCGTGAACGTCACGTTCTTGGCGTGGAATTTCTTGGCGTCCAGTTCGACCATGAACAGCAGCGACATGTAGTAGAGGCAGGTCGGAATGGTCGCCATCCAGATCACGTCGAGATAGCTGATCTTGAGAAACTCGGCGATCAGGAATGCGGCGGCTCCCAGTACCGGGGGCGACAGGATCGCGCCCAATCCGCCGGCTGCGAGCAAGCCGCCCGCGGCGTTTTTCTCGAAGCCTGCCTTGGCCATCATCGGATACGCCACTGTGCCGATCATCACGGTCGTGGCGACACCCGATCCGGACGGGCCGCCGAGCAGGAACGACGACAGCACCACGGTGCGGCCGGCGCTGTTCGGCTTTCCGCCCATCAGCGCCAGCGAGAAATCGATGAAGAACTTGCCGGCACCGGAGTGCTGCAGAAACGCGCCATAGATGGTGAACAGGATGATCAGAGTCGCCGACACGTCGACCGCGACGCCGAAAATGCCTTCCAGGGTAATGAAGAGGTGGCCGACCAGACGGTCCACGTCATAGCCGCGGTGTGTCCACGGCGCCGGCAGATGCGGTCCGAGCATCGCATAGGCGATGAACAGAATTGACACGACAGGCATGATCGCGCCGGTCGTGCGCCGCGTCGCCTCCAGCAGCAATATGATGAAGACGATGCCGACGATCACGTCCCAGCGGTCGGGCGCGGTGGCGCGGTCGGTGAAGTCGTCGCCACCCCACAGCGCATAGACGATGGTCGCGACCGCGACGATTCCGGGCACGACGTCCCACCAGCGCACGCGGTTGCGAAATCGCGTCGCCAGCGGAAACAGCAGGAAGCTCAGCACCAGCGTGAAGGCGACGTGGGTGTAGCGGAGTTCCTGGGTCGGAACGATGGCATAGGCGGCGTAGAGGTGGAACAGGCTCATGACCACGGCGATCGTGGTCGAAATTCTTCCCGGCCAGCCCATCAGGCGGTTGGCAGCGCCTTCCTCGGCCTCGACAAAGGCTTCTGCCTTCTGCAGCGCTTCGTCCGAAACCGTGACGACCTCGTCATTGGGCGGCGTTGTCTTCTCTGCTGCCATGCTTCCCCCGGGGCATCCTTGTTTCCGGCCGGCTCGATCGGGCCCGTTTCGCCGCGCATTCACCCCGGTTTGGGTATCCGTGGCAAGGGCCTTGTCGGCGTATGCCCGCCGGCCGCTTTAGCTTATCGGACAGGTTGACCCGGAGCCTCCATCCGACCAGTTTCCCAACCCCCGGGTTGCGCTGCACTCCACCCGAGCTACAAGGGGCAAAAGCCAAAAAGGGAGAGAAGTCGATGGAGCGGCTCAAGGGCAAGACGGCGATGGTGGTGGGCGCGGGATCGATCGGTCCCGGCTGGGGCAACGGCAAGGCGACTGCCGTGACCTTTGCGCGCGAGGGTGCGCAGGTGTTCTGCGTCGATCGCAACGGCGCCGCCGCGCAGGAAACCGTCGATATCATCACCGGCGAAGGCGGCAAGGCGATCGCTTTCACGGCCGACGTTTCGCGTGAAGCGGAGGTCGAGGCGATGGCGGCGGCGTGCCTGAAGGCCTATGGCCGCATCGACGTGCTCGACAACAATGTCGGCATTGCCGAGATGGGTAATGTCGTCGAGGTCGATGAGGCGAGTTGGGACCACGTCTTCGCGGTCAATCTGAAGAGCGCCTATTTCGCCATGAAGCACGTCATCCCCGTGATGCAGAAGCAGGGCGGCGGCTCGATCATCAACATCTCGTCGATCGCCTCGATCCGCCACCTCGGAATTTCCTACGTCACCTACGGCGCCTCGAAGGCGGCGATGAACCAG
>PNLC01000306.1 GCA_013822885.1 Bradyrhizobium sp. | reverse complement strand
GGAAATGTGCACCTCGGGAAGCGGGCGCTCGGTGATGTCCTCGCCCGAGATCATCCTGTGGATCGACAGCGCGGCATCGTGGCCGTGCGCGACCGCCCAGATGATGTTTTTCGGGCCGAATGCCGCATCGCCGCCGAAGAACACCTTCGGGTTGGTCGACACGAACGTCTTGGCGTCGACCTGCGGCATGTTCCACTTGTCGAACTCGATGCCGCAGTCGCGCTCGATCCAGGGAAACGCGTTCTCCTGGCCGACGGCGACCAGCACGTCGTCGCAGGGGATGGTCTGGTCGGGTTCGCCCGAGGGCACCAGGTTGCGGCGGCCCTTGGCGTCGTATTCGGCCTTCACCTTCTGGAAGGTGACGCCGATCAACTTGCCGGCGACGTGCTTGAATGCCACCGGGACCATGAAGTTGAGGATCGGGATATCCTCGTGAAGCGCGTCTTCCTTTTCCCAGGGGCTCGCCTTCATTTCCTCGAAGCCGGAGCGCACGATCACCTTGACGTCCTCGCCGCCGAGGCGGCGTGCGGTGCGGCAGCAATCCATCGCGGTGTTGCCGCCGCCGAGCACGATGACGCGCCGGCCAATCTTCTCGACATGGCCGAACGAGACCGACGACAGCCATTCGATGCCGATGTGGATGTTGGCGGCCGCTTCCTTGCGGCCGGGGATGTCGAGTTCGCGGCCGCGCGGCGCGCCGGAGCCGATGAAGATCGCGTCGTAGTTTTCAGCCATCAGCTTCTTCAGGCTGTCGATGCGATGACCGCCCTTGAAGTCGACACCGAGGTCGAGGATGTAGTCGGTCTCCTCGTCGATCACTGAATCCGGCAGGCGGAATTTTGGAATCTGGCTCCGCATCATGCCGCCCGCCTTGGGGTCGGCATCGAACACCGTGCAGTGATAGCCGAGCGGGGCGAGATCGCGTGCTACCGCAAGCGAAGCGGGACCACCGCCGACCAGCGCAATACGCTTGCCGTTCTTCGCCAGCGGCTTTGGCATGCGGTGCTTGACGTCGTCCTTGAAGTCGGCGGCGACGCGCTTCAGGCGGCAGATCGCGACCGGCGTTTCCTCGACGCGGCCGCGGCGGCATGCGGGCTCGCACGGACGATCGCAGGTGCGTCCCAGAATTCCGGGAAACACATTCGATTTCCAGTTGATCATGTAGGCGTCGCTGTAACGCCCCTCAGCAATCAAACGAATGTATTCGGGAACCGGCGTGTGAGCGGGGCAGGCCCATTGGCAATCGACCACTTTGTGAAAGTAGTCTGGCGCCGAGATGTCAGTCGGTTTCATTCCTACCTTGTCCACGCAATTTCAAGGAAAGCGCGGCCTTATTTGCCTGTGAACGCTCAACCGGCGTTCTTGTGGTTTTTGAATTGCATCATAGACTTATCTTATTAGAGCCATTCCAGACCGTGCACAAAGGCAATTTTGCGCGATCTCCCTGCTTTCAATTGCATGGGAGCGGTCATTAATGTCGCAGCGCGCTGCGGCAGTGCAGCATGTGCAGTGCGGAATGTGAAAGGCGCGGCTAACCGGCGATGTCGCTCTTTGCGATGTCCCACATCAGCTTGTAGACGCCGCTCGTGATCAGCTGCGGCTTGAATGCAGTGTTATCTATTAACCGTGCTGCCGCAGGCGGCACCGCGCCAACGTCCGTGGCATCGATCAGCACGAACCAGTCGCCCGCACCGGGATCGGCGGCCGCCGGATTGTCCGTGATTGGTTTCGATAGCGCCGGATCGCTTTCGATCAGGTGCATGGAGATGATGCCGTCGAGGCTGGCCGGATCGAGCTGCTCGTGCAACGCGGCGCGCAGTTTGTCTTCACCGCCTGCGGGCGGGCGCAGCCTGATGATGCCGAGCGCCGCACCGCGGCCGGTGCCGCGGCTGATCGTAATGCGCGCAACCGCGCGGATCATGTTCTGAAAGCGCGCGATGTTAGCCTTCGACCACGCCGTCTGGTTCGCCAGCGCGGTGCGGTAGGCCGGACTGTCGAGCACCTCGAACGTCTCGGTGGAGTAGAGGCTGAGATATTTCGGATTGCCCTCGTGCGCGACATAGCGGCGGGCTTCGAGGAAGCCTTCGATCGCGACCCGCTCCTCGAGATGTTCGCGGTCGTACCAGCGATTGAATTCGGCGTCGTCGCTGGCGTCGATGTTCATCGACGTCAGCAGCATGCCTTTTCCCGCCATCGGCATTTTCTTGTTCCCTATTTGCTTGTTCTGGACGCCATGTCGGCAATCGCCTTCATCACGGCGTCGCGGACGCCGGGGTCGTACAGCGAATGGCCCGCGCCCTCGACAATGCGAATTTCGGCTTCCCGCCACACGGCGGCAAGCGCGTGCGAGGTCGCGGGCGGGCAAAGCAGGTCGTAGCGGCCCTGCACGATGATACCGGGGATGCCGTCGAGTCGGTTTGCGTCGCGCAGCAACTGGTTCGGCTGCATGAAGCAGTCATTGGCGAAGTAGTGCGCTTCCATGTAGGGCGTGGCCGGCGGGCTCCGCGAGGACGCAAGCGCCGCTTGATCGAGGCGTATACGGTTCGGCGCATGTTCGGAAAGAATGCGCTCGGTTTCGCCCCAGGCCCGCGCCGCAGGGATGTTCACGTCGGGATCGGGATCGAGGATACGGCGGAAATAGGCCTGCATTGGCTGTGCGCGTTCGTCTTCGGGCAACACGCCGATAAAGTCCTCGTAAAGGCCGGGATAGAAGCGCGGCAGCGTCCTGAGGAATCCGTTCTCGATTTCCGTGATCGTGCCAAGGAACGTCGCGCGCAGCACGATGCCGGTGACGCGATCCGGATGGGCCTGCGCATACGCCAGCGCCAACGTCGCACCCCAGGAGCCGCCGACGATCATCCAGCGCTCAAAGCCGAATTTCTCGCGGATCGCTTCCATGTCCGCGATCAGGTGAGGCAGCGTATTGTCCTCGCGGCGGCCCTTGGGGCGGCTGCGGCCGGCGCCGCGCTGGTCGAACAGCACCGCGTGAAAACGCTCGGGATCGAACAGCCGGCGGTGGTCGGGCTGGCAGCCGCTGCCGGGCCCGCCATGCAGATAGACCGCGGGGATGCCCCCGGCACAGCCGATGCTCTCGACATAGATCTCGTGGCCGTCGCTGACGGCGAACTGCTCTGAGGTCAGCGGCGCGAACGGATCGGCGCGTTTGATGGATTTTCCCGCGTCGACGTCAGGCGCCATGCTCGCCTTCCGTCTCCAGCGTGCCGCCGGCGAAATTGCGATAGAGGAAACGGTCCTGGTGCGCGGCGGCTTCCAACTCGGCCTGCTTGAAGATCTGCTCGTGCATCGGCGACAGCGTGCAGGCCGGATCGGTGTTGCCGGCATCGCCGGTCAGCGCAAAGGCCTGGCAGCGGCAGCCGCCGAAGTCGATTTCGCGGAATTCGCAGCTCTTGCACGGCTCCTTCATCCAGCCGGTGCCGCGATAGCGGTTGAAGGCCTCCGAGTTCTGCCAGATCCAGGCGATCGAATGGTTGGAGCGCACGGATTCGAATTCGAGCCCGGTGATGCTCTCGGCGGCGTGGCAGGGCAGCACCTTGCCGGCAGGCGAGATGTTGAAGAATTGCCGGCCCCAGCCGCCCATGCATTTCTTCGGCCGCAGCGCGTAATAGTCCGGCACCACGTAGTCGATGGCGAGGATGCCCTTCAGCCGCACGGCGGCTTCCTCGACGATGCGGCTGGTCTCGTCGATCTGTTCGATCGTCGGCATCAGCGCGGCGCGGTTCTTCAAGGCCCAGCCGTAATACTGCACGTTGGCGACCTCGAGCCGGTCGGCGTCGAGATCGACCGCCATTTGAATAATGTCGGCGAGCTGGTGCAGGTTCTGGCGGTGCATGACCGCGTTGACCGTCAGCGGCAGGTCGAGTTCGCGCGTCCATTTTGCGGCCTCGATCTTTCTCTCGTGCGCGTTCTTCAAGCCGGCGACGCGGTCGGCCACCTCTGGCTCGTTGCCCTGGAAACTGATCTGCACATGGCAGAGCCCGGCATCGGCCAGCGCGGAAAGTTTTTCCCTGGTCAGCAGCACCGCTGAGGTGATGAGATTGCTGTACAGCCCCACGTCAGTCGCGTGCTGCACCAGTTCCGCGAGATCCTTGCGCGCGGTGGGCTCGCCGCCGGAGAAATGGATCTGCAGCACGCCGATTTCGGCGAGCTCGCTGAGCACCTTCTTCCATTCGCCGGTCGTGAGCTCGCTGCCGCCACGATCCAGCTCGATCGGGTTCGAACAATACGGGCATTGCAGCGGGCAGCGGTGCGTCAGTTCGGCGAGGACGGCCAGCGGAATGCCGAATGTCTCCGCCGTCGAACGCTGCGATTCCAGAACGGCCAGCCCGTCACTGGGCGCCGCGGCAATTGTCTTGTTCTCGGCGAGAATGTCGCTCACGACGTCTTCTCCCGCACTTCGGTCAGAAACCCCTTGTCGGCGAGATCCTGCAGCATCGCGACTACGTCGGTTGCAATCGCTTCGCGGGGGGCTGCGTATTTGACGGCGAGCTGATCGACCATCTCCGAGACGCTGCGGACGCCGTCGCAGAGCTGCAGCACTTCGACCGCGATTTCGTCGGGCGCCAGCACGCGCTCCGGCGCCAGGATCACCCAGACCTGCCGCGTCTCATCGAATTTCAGCCGGGCGTGCCGCGGCAATTTCGGCCGGCTCGCCTCGCTGACACTGATGTTTCGGCTCGCAGCCATCGATCGCTAGTCCCGTTTGTCAGTTTCCTTGGGGCACGAATGCGCCCGGCGGTATGTGGCCCTCGACATAGGCATGATACAGCGCGTCGAGCTGAACCCATAGCACATTGGTCTTGAAGATCAGCGCGTTGCAGACCGCCTCGCGCTCCGCTTGCGTCTTCGCATGCGTCTTGACGTAGTCGAGCGCGAAATTGGCGTCGCGCGGGGCCTGCGTCAGGCGGCGGCTGAAATAGCTCATGATGTCGGGGTTGACGAAATCGTAGTGCTGCAGCATCCCCGAGATGCGCTCCTCGTGCAGGTTCGGCGCGAACAGTTCGGTGAGCGAGGAGGCGATGGCTTCCAACGGCGTCTTGTCGCGGCAGAAATGCACATAAGCCTCCACCGCAAAGCGCGTTGCGGGGAGGATGCCCTCGGTCGATTCCACATAGGCGCTGTCGAGGCCGAGCCCCTCCGTCAGCTTGAGCCAGCGCTCGATGCCGCCCTCGGAGTTGATATCGCCGTCGTGATCCTCGATCCGGTGCCGCCATTCGATGCGGGTGGCGCGGTCGCGGAACCGCGAGATCACCATCGCGTCCTTGAGCGGGATCGTGCTCTGGTAATAGTACCGATTCAGCGCCCAGGCCTGCACCTGGCCCTTGTTGAGCTTGCCGCCGTGCAGCAGCCGGTGAAACGGGTGCAGGTTGTGATAACGCGTCGCGCCGATATGGCGCAGCGTTGCCTCCAGTTCCTCGGCGCTGCTGAGCGCGATACCCTTGCCGATCGATAGTGCGGTCATTCCCGTCATGGCGGCGACGTTCACAGCGTGATCTCCGTTCCGTCGGCGGGTAAATGCCAGCCCGCCGCTTCGGCGATCCTGCGCTCGTTCGAGCCGCGCAGCAGTGCCGGGTTGGAGTTGTTGATATGCAAGAACATCTTCTTGCCGATGTCGAGGCCGGCAAGGCTCTCGATCACGCCGTTATCGCCCGACATCGAAATATGGCCCATGCCTTGTCCCGTCTTGGCGCCGAGGCCGGCTGCGATCAATTCGTCGTCGCGCCAGACCGTGCCGTCGAAAAACACCAGCGCCGC
>PNLC01000305.1 GCA_013822885.1 Bradyrhizobium sp. | reverse complement strand
TTGGGCACGCCCAGCGACAGGCAGGCATCAGTGGAGCGCGCGATCGCTTCCGCCTGTCCGCGTTCCTCGGCGCCGATGCCGGGATAGGCGCCGGCCGAATCGACGATTGACAGAACGGGAATGCCGAACCGGTCGGCCATCTCCATCAGTCTCACCGCCTTGCGGTAGCCTTCGGGGCGGGCCATGCCGAAATTATGCTTGATGCGGCCTTCGGTGGAGGCGCCCTTTTCCTGGCCGACCACGCAGATGCTCTCGCCGCGGAAGCGGCCGAAGCCGCCCACCAGCGCCTCGTCCTCGGCGAACTTGCGGTCGCCGGCCATCGGCGTGAATTCCGATATCAGCGTGTTGACGAAGTCGGTGAAGTGTGGGCGCTGCGGATGCCGCGCCACCAGCGTCTTCTGCCATGGCGTCAGGTTGCCGTAGAGGTCGGCCAGCGCCTGCGAGGCCTTGTCCTCTATACGCGAAACCTCATCGCCGATGTCGCTGCCCGACGCTGCGAGCGCGCGCAGTTCATCGACCTTGGCCTCGAGTTCGGCGACGGGTTTTTCGAAGTCGAGATAGCTGCGCATCTGGTCCGGCATCAAAACAATATAGGTAACAACCTGCGTGGAGGCGAAGCGTTTCGATTCGCTGCGGGAAAGCACGCATCTTCAATGATTTAGCGCGCACCTCGGTCCGGGTTTCCGGTTGGCCGAAGGCGCGCCGATCAAGGCCGCGGGCGGGAGATCGCTCTTTCGGGTGAGAAACCGCGGAAGTCAAGGCGGGAGTGATTCTTCGCGCTGTCCGGGCTCTGCCGGCTCATTTCTCGGCGAGCGGATGCAGGTCGCGGACCAGGCTCTTCAGCCGCTCCTCGACCACATGGGTGTAGATCTGCGTGGTCGAGATGTCGGTATGACCGAGCAGCGTCTGCACGATGCGCAGGTCGGCGCCGTTATGCAGCAGGTGGCTGGCGAAGGCGTGGCGTAGCACGTGGGGCGAAACCAGCCGCGGCGCCAGCCCCGAGGCTGTCGCCAGTTCCTTCAGGTCGCGGGCGAAATGCTGCCGCGTTAGATGGCCGCTTTCGCCGAAGGATGGAAACAGCCATTTCGAGCCTGCGGCATTCTTCTGTTTCTCGGTCTTGCGCGCCTGCATCGCCGCGAGGTAATCGGCCATGGCGCGCCGGGACGCTTCGTTCAGCGGCACCAGCCGTTCCTTGTTGCCCTTGCCGCGCACCACGATCATGCGGGCGTCGCTGCGCGCGGCCGACAGCGGCAGCGCCACCAGTTCGGAAACGCGTAAGCCCGTGGCGTAGAGCACTTCGAGCAGGCAATGCAGCCGCATCGCGCGCAGCCGCTGCTGGGGCGAAGCGTCCGCCTGCGTCAGTTCCTTGGCCCGCGTCAGCATGCGGTCGACGTCGGATATCGACAGCACCTTCGGCAGGCCGCGGCCGCGCTTCGGGCCTGACAGGATCGCCGCGGGATCGTCGCTGCGAATCCGCTCGTTCAGGAGGAAGCGGAACAGATGCCGCATCGCCGACAGCCGGCGCGCCACGCTGGAGGATTTGAAGCCGCGCGTATCGAGATCGGAAAGATAAT
This sequence comes from Bradyrhizobium sp., assembly GCA_013822885.1. Classification (GTDB taxonomy): domain Bacteria; phylum Pseudomonadota; class Alphaproteobacteria; order Rhizobiales; family Xanthobacteraceae; genus Bradyrhizobium. The sequence goes on along the minus strand of PNLC01000305.1, from coordinate 4,203 downwards.
CCCGCAGCACGTCGGTCCCGGCGCGGGTGAAATTCTGGCCGGCGCGGTCGAGGAATTCGGAAAAGTCCGTGAGGTCGCGGCGATAGGCGTCCAGCGTGTTTTCACCCGCGCCCTGTTCCGCCGCGAGCATGTCGAGGAACAGGTGGATCAGCCTTGCATCTGTATGTGTCTTGCTGGAACGCATGACCCGACACCTCCGTGGGCGGAGTGTCTTCTCCCCGAGTTAGCGATTTACCCACAGATCAGACGATAGCGGCTATTTCTTGAGAAACCTGTCCGCGGGGATGGTGACCGTCATTTCCCGGGGTTTTGGGCTGACGAAATTCGCCAGCGCAAACAGCACGCCATAGATCAGCCCGGCAATGATGCCGACGACCGTCAGAAAGCGGAACAAACTGGGCATAGGGGGCTCAGGGCGGCGGAATTAACCAATGGAATCATCCATCATGTTCCCATCCCCGTGGCAAGAGTCTCTGGCAACGGCGTCGGTGGGGGTAGTATAGGTGGCGCGTAGCGGCGCAAAGCCGCAGGAAGACAGAGCTTTTGATGTCCGAGACGGCGGCGCCGGCACACCCGAGCATCCCCCAGGAGGCCGACATAACAGCGGCCCTGGGCAGGCGTTCGATCGTGCTCGTCGGCATGATGGGCGCCGGCAAGTCGACCATCGGCCGCCGGCTGGGGGCCCGGCTGCGGCTGCCGTTTCTCGACGCCGACATCGAGATCGAGGCGGCGGCCTGCATGTCGATTCCGGAAATTTTCGAAACCCGAGGCGAGCCGTATTTCAGAGACGGCGAGGCGCGGGTGATCGCGCGGCTGCTCGACAGCGGACCGGCTGTCATCGCCACTGGCGGCGGCGCCTTCATGCGCGAGGAAACCCGCAACCGCATCCGCGAAAAGGCCGTCTCGCTCTGGCTCAAGGCCGACCTCGATACCATCATGAAGCGCGTGAAGCGCCGCGCCGACCGTCCGCTGCTGCAGACCGCAGATCCGGAGGCCACCGTGAGCCGCCTGCTCGAAGCGCGCGAGCCGGTCTACCGGAGCGCCGACCTCACGATCGCCTCGCGCGACGTGCCGCACGACCGCATCGTCGAGGAATGTATCGATGCCCTGCGCGCCCGGCTCTGTGCCGGCGGCCCGGCAGCCCAGCCAACAACGGACGGATGAGCGTCACGCCCATGACTGCGCCACTGAAAGGTTCTGCCGACATTACCGTCGACGTCGCGCTGGGCGACCGCGCCTATGACATCGTCATCGGCCGCGGCGTGCTGCAGTCACTGGGCGCGCGAATCGCCGCGTTGAGGCCGGGGGTCCGGACGGCAATTGTCACCGATCACACCGTGGCCCGGCACTGGCTGGCGCAAGCCGAGCGTTCACTGGCCGAGGCCGGCGTTCCGTCGTCGCGGGTCGTTGTCGCGGAGGGCGAGGGGTCGAAGACCTATGCCGGTCTCGAAAAAGTCTCCGAGGCGCTGATCGCAGCCAAGATCGAGCGCAGCGATCTTGTGATTGCGCTCGGCGGCGGCGTGGTCGGCGATCTCGCAGGCTTTGCCGCGGCGATCCTGCGCCGCGGCGTCGATTTCGTGCAGGTTCCGACCTCGCTGCTGGCGCAGGTGGATTCTTCCGTCGGCGGCAAGACCGGCATCAACTCGCCGCGGGGCAAGAACCTGCTCGGCGCCTTTCATCAGCCGGTGCTGGTGATCGCCGATACCTCCGTGCTCGACACGCTATCGCCGCGCCAGTTCCGTGCCGGCTACGCCGAAGTCGCCAAATACGGCGTGCTCGGCGATGAAGCGTTCTTCACATGGCTGGAAGCCAACCATGCCGATATCTTTTCGGGAGGGGCCGCGCGCGAGCACGCGATCGCAACCTCCTGCCGCGCCAAGGCCGCGATCGTCTCCCGCGACGAACGCGAAACCGGCGAGCGCGCATTGCTCAATCTCGGCCATACCTTCGGCCATGCGCTGGAGGCTGCGACCGGCTTCTCCGATCGTCTGTTCCATGGTGAAGGGGTTTCCGTCGGCATGGTGCTGGCGGCGGAATTTTCCGCGCAGCTTGGCATGATCTCGGACGCTGACGCTGCCCGCGTCGAACGCCACCTTGCCTCGGTGGGCCTGCCCACCCGTCTGCGAGACATCGCGGGTTTTGCGCAGGAGGGGCTGGCGGATGCCGACGCCCTGATGGCGCTGATGGCGCAGGACAAGAAGGTCAAGCGCGGCAAGCTGACCTTCATCCTGCTGCAGGCGATCGGCCGCGCCGTGGTCGCAAACGACGTCGAGCCCGCTCTGGTTCGCGGCTTCCTGCAACAGAAGCTGTCGGGATGAGAATGCTGTCCGGGCGCATGGTGGGGGAGGCGTCGCGCGGGGCCGGGGCTGTCGTGAGGCGGCCATGAGTTCGACTGCCTTCAACCTGTTACTCGCGTTCCTGCTGCTCGCGGCCAACGCGTTCTACGTCGCCGCCGAATTCGCGCTAGTGAAGAGCCGCGGGTTCCGCATCAAGGCGATGGCCGAGCAGAACCGTTTCGGCGCGCGCCTGCTGCAAAGCATGATGGGCAACATCGAGGCCTATCTCGCGTGCTGCCAGCTCGGCATCACCATGGCCTCGCTCGGCCTCGGCTGGGTCGGCGAACCCACCGTTTCGGCCTTGCTGGAGCCGGTGCTGCTTCCGCTCGGATTGTCGCAAGGCACCCTGCACTTCGTGTCGTTCATGACCGGCTTCCTGGTGTTCTCCTCGCTGCATATCGTGATCGGCGAGCAGGTTCCGAAGACGCTTGCGATCAGGCAGCCGATGCCGGTCTCGCAATGGATCGCGTATCCGCTCTATGTGTCCTATCTGGTCTTCTGGCCGCTGAACTGGCTTCTCAACAGCGCTTCACGCGGGATTTTACGCCTGCTCGGCGTGGAGGAATCCTCACAGCATGAAATTCTCACCGATTCCGAGATCGAAGGGCTCGTGGAGGAATCGGCGGTGCACGGCGGGATGGAAAGCGGTGAGGCCGAATACATTCAGAACGTCTTCCGCTTCGGCGACCTTGCGGTGTCCGATGTCATGGTCCACCGCACCGCGATGGTGATGATCAATGCCGACCTGCCGCCGGACGAACTGGTGCGCGAGGTATTGGCGACCGAGTACACCCGCATCCCGCTGTGGCGCGACAAGCCCGAAAATATCATCGGCGTGCTGCACGCCAAGGATCTGCTGCGGGCGATCCGCGCCTCCGAGGGCGATACCTCGCACATCAACGCGTCGGCCATCATGCTGCCGCCCTGGTTCGTGCCGGAGATGCGGCCTTTGTCCGAACAGCTCAAGGCTTTCCGCCGCCGCAAGACCCACTTCGCGCTGGTCGTCGACGAGTATGGCGAAGTCGAAGGCATGGTGACGCTGGAAGACGTCCTGGAAGAAATCGTCGGCGACATTTCCGATGAGCACGACGTTGTGGTGGCCGGTGTCCGCGCCCAGCCCGACGGTTCCGTGGTGGTTGACGGTTCGGTGCCGATCCGCGATCTCAACCGTGCCATGAACTGGCATCTGCCCGACGAAGAGGCAACCACGGTGGCCGGGCTCGTGATTCACGAGGCGCGTTCGATCCCCGAGCGCGGGCAAAGTTTTACTTTCCACGGCTGCCGCTTCCGCGTGCTCCGTCGCGAGCGCAACCGCATCACGGCGCTGAAGATCGTGCCGCTGCCGCGCGAAGCCGAGGCCGATGAGCCGAAGCCGAAGCGGGCCGGGAAGGCGTTCTGATCGCCCGCGCACCGTTCCGGGCGAAAGCTGCCGTTGACCGGTACGCTCGCGCTTCGCTCGTCAACCCTTTATTTTTCGCCCGGCGCCTGCGCCTTGATGGCGAGCGCATGGACGGAGCCCTTGAGTTCCGCATCCAATGCTGCATTTACCATCCGATGGCGCTCGATCCGGCTCTTCCCTTCGAAGGCCGGAGACACAATATACACTCTAAAGTGCGTCTCGCCGCCCGGCCTGTGTCCGGCGTGGCCCTCATGAAGATGTGATTCATCGGCGACGTCGAGGCTTTCCGGCAAGAAAGCTTCACGCAACTTGTTTACGATACTGTCCCTGGTGCTCATGATGTCGGCAGATAATTCCATATCTGTTTTTCGTCAATGGCGTAGCCGAACGGAGTTATTCGCAATGTCAAGACTTGAAGCCTCGGGCATTGCGTAGTCAAAGTCAGTCATGGCAATTGATTCATCCAAG
>PNLC01000304.1 GCA_013822885.1 Bradyrhizobium sp. | reverse complement strand
TTTCGGCTTCGAGTTCTGCCGCGCCGAGAGCGAGAAGAACCCGTTCGTCGCCGGCCCGCTGAAGCGCACCGACTGCTCGCTGGTGTCGGATGGTGCGGCGGCATTGGTGCTGACGGATTCGGAAACCGCGAAGACGATGGGCAAGGCGGTGAACTTCCGCGCCACCGCGCATGCGCAGGATTTCCTGCCGATGTCCAAGCGCGACATCCTGCAGTTCGAAGGCTGCACCGTCGCCTGGCAGCGCGCGCTGGAACAGGCTGGCGTACAACTGTCGGATCTGTCGTTCGTCGAAACCCACGACTGCTTCACCGTCGCCGAGCTGATCGAATACGAAGCGATGGGGCTTACGCCGCGCGGGCAGGGCGCCCGCGCCATCAAGGAAGGCTGGACCCAGAAGGATGGCAAGCTGCCGGTCAACCCGTCCGGCGGCCTCAAGGCAAAGGGTCATCCGATCGGCGCCACCGGCGTCTCCATGCATGTGATGACCGCGATGCAACTCGTCGGCCAGGCGCCGGAGGGCATGCAGCTCAAGAACGCGAAGCTCGCCGGCATCTTCAACATGGGCGGCGCGGCGGTGGCGAATTACGTCTCCGTGCTGGAGCCGGCCAAGTAACGATCACCCGACAAACTACAGAGCTTCCGGAGTGTGCACCATGAGCAACGAAAGTTCGTTGTCACAGGCAGAACTCAACGATCGGATCAGGATTTTGGAAGACAATATCCGGCAGCTAATCGAGCAGGCTGCCGCCGCTTCGGGCGAACAGAACGAATCCCGCATCGCGGACCGGCTCAGCCAGCAAAACGAAGAGCTGGAAAGGCTGACCCGGGAGCGCGATGCGAGAGCGAAGAAGTAGCGGCCTACGGGCGCGCATACGCCCATACGCCGGGCGCGCCTTGATCTTCCCGAAAACCTCCCGTTACTAGGTCGGAACGACATATCCGGGAGTAAATTGGGCCATGGGACCATTAGAGGGCATCAAGGTCATCGACATGACGACCGTGCTGATGGGGCCCTATGCCACCCAGATGCTCGGCGACTACGGCGCCGACGTCATCAAGGTGGAATCGCTCGACGGAGACGTGACGCGGCAGATCGGGCCGACCCGCCATCCCGGCATGGGACCGGTGTTCCTCAATACCAACCGCAGCAAGCGCTCGATCTGCCTCGATCTGAAGAAGCCCGCCGGACGCGACGCCGTGCTTCGTCTGATCAAGACCGCCGACGTGCTGGTCTACAACGTGCGCCCGCAGGCAATGGCGCGGCTGAATCTCGGCTACGACGTGGTCGCGAAAATCAACCCGCGCCTGATCTATGCAGGCGTGTTCGGCTTCGGGCAGGACGGGCCCTATGCGGCGAAACCCGCCTATGACGACCTGATCCAGGGCGCGACCGCGTTGCCGGCACTGATGGCGCAGACCGCAGACGGCGTGCCGCGCTACGTGCCCAATGCCCTCGTCGACCGCATCGTCGGGCTGACGGCGGTGGGCGCGATATGCGCCAGCCTGGTCGATCGCGAGCGTACCGGCCGCGGCCAGCGCGTCGATATCCCGATGTTCGAAACCATGGCCGGCTTCGTGATGGGCGATCACATGGGCGGGCTCACCTATGAGCCGCCGCTCGACAAGGGCGGCTACGCGCGGCATCTGTCGCCGGACCGCAGGCCCTACAAGACATCCGACGGCTACATCTGCGTGATCGTCTACAACGACAAGCAGTGGCAGAACTTCTTTGACGCGACCGGTCGCGACGATCTCCGCACCAACCCGAAGTTTGCCACCTTCGCCGGCCGCGCCAGCAATATCGATGTCGTCTATGCGGAACTGGCGCGTATCCTCGAAACAAAGACCACCGCCGAATGGTCAAGGACTTTGGAGAAGGCCGACGTGCCTGTCATGCCGATGCATGATCTCGAAAGCCTGCTCGGCGATCCCCACATCGTCGCGACCGATTTCTTCCCGGTCATCGAGCACCCGACCGAGGGCCGGATTCGCAACATGAGGCCGTCGGCGCGCTTTTCGGAGACGCCGGTCGAGACCAAGCGGCTGGCGCCGCGCCTGAGCGAGCACAGCGCCGAAATTCTGCAGGAAGCCGGTCTCTCGCCGGACGAGATTGCCGCGCTGGTGCGCGACGGCGTCACCCGGGCCGAATCGAACACGTAGGACAGGACACATGGATTTCGCGCTGTCGGCCAACCAGGAATCGATCCACGACGCGGTCGGGAAAATCTGCTCGCGCTTCGACGATGCCTACTGGCTGAAGAAGGACAAGGAGGGCGGCTACCCCGCCGATTTCCACCGCGCGCTGGCGGATGCCGGCTGGCTCGGCATCTGCATCCCCGAGGAATATGGCGGGTCGGGCCTCGGCATCACCGACGCCGCGATCATGATGCGGACGATTGCCGAATCCGGCGCCGGCATGTCCGGCGCTTCCGCCGTGCACATGAACGTGTTCGGGCTCAACCCGGTGGTCGTGTTCGGCACCAAAGAGCAGTGTACGCGGATGCTGCCGCCGATCATCGACGGCCGCGACAAGTCGTGTTTCGCGGTGACCGAGCCCAATACCGGGCTCAACACCACGCAGTTGAAAACCCGCGCGGTGCGCAACGGCGACAAGTACGTCGTCAACGGCCAGAAGGTCTGGATTTCCACCGCGCAGGTCGCCAACAAGATCCTGCTGCTGGCGCGCACCACGCCGCTGGAGGAGGTGAAGACGCCGACGCAGGGCCTGAGCCTGTTCTACACGGACTTCGACAAGAAGCGCGTGACCGTGCACGAGATCGAGAAGATGGGCCGCAAGCCCGTCGACTCCAATGAATTGTTCTTCGAGAATTTCGAGATCCCGGTCGAGGATCGCCTCGGCGAGGAAGGCCGCGGCTTCGAGTATATCCTGCACGGCATGAATCCCGAGCGCATCCTGATCGCGGCCGAAGCGGTCGGCCTCGGCCAGATCGCGCTGTCGCGGGCCTCGGCCTACGCCAAGAACCGCATCGTGTTCAACCGCCCCATCGGCATGAATCAAGGCATCCAGCATCCGCTGGCAAAGAACTGGATGGAACTGGAAGCCGCCTGGATGATGGTGCTGCGCGCCGGCTGGCAATACGATCAGGGCATGCCATGCGGCCCGGCCGCCAATGCCGCCAAATATCTCGCCGCCGAAGCCGGCTTTCATGCCTGTGAGCAGGCGGTGATGACGCATGGCGGCTTTGGCTACGCCAAGGAATATCACGTCGAGCGCTACTTGCGGGAATCGCTGATTCCGCGAATCGCGCCGATCAGCCCGCAGCTCATTCTCAGTTTCATCGCCGAGAAGGTGCTGGGTTTGCCGAAGTCGTATTGATGATGGGATGTCTCAGCAATTTGCGTCGTCATTCCGGGGCGCCGCAAAGCGGCGAGCCCGGAATCCATCTTGCAGCATGCGACGGCGGAGAGATGGATTCCGGGCTCGCGCTACGCGCGCCCCGGAATGACGAGAGGGGATGATCATGAGCTTCATCACCGGCGTCGGCCTGACGTCATACGGCAAGCACGAAGGATCCTCCTCGCTCGATCTCATGAGCAAGGCGGCCGAGCTTGCGATTGCCGATGCCGGGCTGAAGCGCACCGAGATCGACGGCATTCTCTGCGGCTATTCGACGGTGTCGCCGCACATCATGTTGGCGACGGTGTTTGCCGAACACTTCGGCATCCAGCCGTCCTATGCGCACGCCGTGCAGGTCGGCGGCGCCACCGGGCTGGCCATGACCATGCTGGCGCATCAACTGGTCGATGCCGGTGTCGCAAGGCATGTACTTGTGGTCGGCGGCGAGAACCGCCTCACCGGGCAGAGCCGCGACGCCTCGATCCAGGCGCTGGCGCAGGTCGGCCACCCCGATTACGAGGTGACGCTGGGGCCGACGATTCCGGCCTATTACGGCCTGGTGGCATCGCGCTACATGCACGAATACGGCGTGACCCAGGAAGACCTCGCCGAATTCGCGGTGCTGATGCGCGCCCACGCGCTGACCCATCCCGGCGCCCAGTTCCGCGAACCGATCACGGTCGCCGACGTGATGGCCTCGAAGCCGGTCGCAATGCCGCTCAAGCTGCTGGATTGCTGCCCGGTGTCCGACGGCGGCGCGGCATTTGTGGTCAGCCGCGAGCCGACGTCTGCGACCGGCATTCGCATCCGTGGCTGCGCGCAGGCGCATACCCATCAGCACGTGACGGCGGCGCCGGCCTTGAGCGAACTCGGCGCCGAGATAGCGGTTGCCAAGGCAAAGAGCGCGGCCGGCCTTTCGATCGCGGACACACGCTACGCCGCGGTCTATGACAGCTTCACCATTACGCTCGCGATGCTGCTGGAAGACCTCGGCCTTGCCGGGCGCGGCGAGGCGGCGGCGCGGGTCAGGGCAGGGCATTTCGGCCGTGACGGCGCCATGCCGCTCAACACCCATGGCGGGCTCCTGAGCTACGGCCATTGCGGCGTCGGCGGCGCGATGGCGCATCTGGTCGAGACGCATTTACAGATGACGGGGCGTGCCGGACCAAGACAGGTCCGCGACGCCTCGATCGCGCTGTTGCACGGCGACGGCGGCGTGCTGTCGTCACATGTCAGCATGTTCCTGGAGCGGGTACGATGAACGACAACCTCGCAGACTGGACCGGGGGCACCGAAGCCATCGTCTATCAATCATGCGGTGCGTGCGACGCCGTGCAGTATTTCCACCGCAACTTCTGCGCCGCCTGCGGCGCGCCGGATCCGGCGACGAAGCGCGCTAGCGGGGCTGGAAAGGTCTATGCGACGTCGCTGGTGTGCCGTGCCGCGACGCCGGAGACGCGCGCGCACGTTCCCTACAACATCGTTCTGGTCGACACGGTGGAGGGTTTTCGCATGATGGCGCATGGCGATAACGATCTCGCCATCAGCGATGAGGTTACCGTGAGCTATCGGCCATTTGCGGGAAGGCTGATCCCGTATTTCGGGAAAACGTGAAGAAAATGCAAAAATTCCAGGACGGTACTTGAATTTTAGACGTCAAATGCTCACGCTACGAAGCAATTCAGAACTACGCGGAACCGTGAAAAATCTGAATTGCCTCGATGCGTCAACATTCAATGCCAGTAGAAAACGACGCTGGCGATAACGAGCATTGCTGTTACCGCCATCATCTGCGCGAGCGCCTCCGAGGCCACCTTCCTTTTGGCTTCCGTCATGCCTGACTCCCTAGACCTGGGCATGAGTCATCGATACCCGTGAAGGCTTGATGGCTCTATTGGTTTTTTTACTCGGAACACCCCGCGACGAGTATTCGCTCTTTAGAGTCCCCACTCAGCGAATATCGACAGTCTCAAAATCGACCAGCATTGAGGCGGCAATTTGGCTCGCGCGCAGCCGGTTTGTGCACGAGAAAGGGAGTTTTTGGGAACTGGGCGCCTTCCAATACGGCTTTCGGGCGCGTTTCAGCGCGTCGAACGGCGCCAATACAGTGGTTGATCGCCCCCCGCTCGCGGGGCATGATCCGGCCCTCAAAAATCAGAAAACCCCAAAGAATTCCAAGGTGATGAATGGCCCGTATCGAATACAGCGACCCCGCCAAAGCCAATGACCGGACCCGCGAAATCCTAGGCAAGAACCGCAACGCCAACATTTTCCGCATGATGGCGCATTCGCCTAGCTATTTTGAGCAATACTGCCGGCTGGGAGGGGCGATCAGGCACAAGGGCGAACTGGACCCGATCGTGCGCGAACTCGCCATCACCCGCACCGGCATCCTGTGTGAGGCGCCCTACGAAATCGTCGCCCA
>PNLC01000303.1 GCA_013822885.1 Bradyrhizobium sp. | reverse complement strand
TCCGCGTCATAGCCTTTCATCAGCACCATCCGGACATCCGGCAGCCCGTCGGAGTCGACGGTGGCCAGCGCCATCGCGTTGGGATCGTTTGGCTCGGATTTGACGGCCTCGGCAAACCACTCGCCGAACAGCGCAAACGGTTCCTCGGCGGCGGTGAAATCACCCGATGTTAACGGTGTCGGGTGTTTGATGGAGGTCGTGTCCGTCATGGCAGGAGTTCCAGTTGCGTCCGTTCGCGGCCCAGAGCGCGTTGCAGCCCCGATATGGGCTCGCCCTATATAGGGCATGGGGACGCGTTGGCCTATCGGCGATCGGTCCCACGGGCGCGGCCATGACATTGATTCTAATCGGCCTCGGCTCGGGCGGCTGCAGCCTGTCTCGTTCGGATGCCGCATTTGCCCGGATGGACGGCGGCGAGCGCACGGGTTCGCTGGGCAAGCAGGCCGGTAGCGCGCCGGCGCCGACCGAGAGCGACCTCGTCTTTGCCCGCACCGCCGCCTCCGATGTGCTGACCAAGGGCGGCAAGGATTCCAGCCAGCCGTGGGAGAACCCGGAAACCGGGGCGAGGGGTTCGGTGACGCCGCTGTCCCAGGCATATTCTGCGGATGACGGCCGCACCTGCCGGGATTTCCTCGCAAGCTATGTCAACGGCCGTTCCGAAAGCTGGCTGCAGGGCGCGGCCTGCAAGGGCGGCCATGGCCGCTGGGAGATCCATACGTTAAAGCCGTGGACCAAGGGCTAGGAGCTGAGAAAGTTCGTCTCTCCGAGGCAGTTGCAGAAATGCAACTGGCTTCCCAGATAAAGCCAAAGCGGGCGATTTGCTCTAGATTGAATAATCAGAATTCTTGTGAAGGAGACCCGACGTATGCGCGACCCCTATGAGGTCTTGGGGGTGCCGCGGGGCGCCAGCGCTGCGGCGATCAAGAGTGCTTACCGCAAGCTCGCCAAGAAGCATCACCCCGATAGCAACAACAACGATCCGAAGGCCGCGGAGCGCTTCTCCGAAATCAATTCCGCCAACGAAATCATTGGCGACGAGGATAAGCGCAAGCAGTTCGACCGCGGCGAGATCGACGCTGAGGGCAAGCCGCGCTTTCAGGGCTTTCCCGGCGGCGACCCGCGTGGTGGTCGGCCGGGCGGGCCGGGCGGCGGGTTCGAGTCCTACACCTTCCGCACCGGTGGCGGCGGCCCCGGAGGCCCGGGCGGTAGTGGCGCGGGCTTCGAGGAGATCCTCAACAGTATGTTCGGCGGTGCCCGCGGCGGACGTCCGGGCGGTCAGGGCAGAAGCTTTGAATTCGAAACCGGCGGTATCGGTATCGATCTCGATTTGAACGTCGCCATGACGGTGTCGCTGGAAGAGGCGGTCAAGGGCGGCGAGAAGCGCGTCCGCCTGCCGACCGGCAAGGAGCTGAACGTCAAGATTCCGGCAGGCGTTATCGCCGGTCAGCAGATCCGGCTCAAGGGCCAGGGCGAGACCGCGCCAGGCCACCCGCCCGGTGACCTCCTGATCACGGTCAGCATCGCGCCGCACCCGCTATTCAAGGTCGATGGCAGCGATTTGCGCATCGATCTGCCGATCACGCTCTATGAGGCCGTGCTCGGTGGCAAGGTGCGGGTGCCGACGCTCGGCAGCGCGGTCGAGCTGTCGATCCCGAAAAACACCTCGAGCGGTCGCACCTTCCGCCTCAAGGGCAAGGGTTTGCCGAAAGCGGGCGGGGCTGGTGACCAGTTCGTCACCACCCGAATCGTTCTGCCCGACGGGAACGATGCCGAGCTGGAGGCATTGATGGAAAAGTGGCGCGATGGCCACAAGTACAATCCTCGCAGCGAATTCGGCTGAATAGGCCGTGATTCACGGGCGTGAAACGGTCAGTCAAACCTCAGCGTATCTGTGAGTAGTTTTTCCCGAAGACGCGGCTTATTCCATGAAAACAAAAGGTTTTCTGGAAAAAGGGGCGGCCTCGAAAGGGGGACCAGCGCGGTACCAAACCCCGATCGAGGCCGCTTGCGCCGATCGGCGGATCGAACGCTACTCATTTTCGCGTGATCACCCAGTGCTTTAATGAGACGCGCTTGTGGTTTGTTTCAAGATTTTCGGTGTCAGAATTGGGACAAGCGCTCTGACGTTGTCTAGAGAAGCGTTTTCAAGCGAAGTGGATACCGGTTTGCGTGAAGAAAACGCGTTAAAGCAAAAATCTGGGGCTTCGGTTCTGATTCAATCAGAACCCATCATGCTCTAGCCGCCGGTTTTCTCCATCTGGTCGTACACCGCCTGTGCGATCTGCGTCAGCCGCCCACGGTCGGCACCGCTGGACACCACCGCATAGGCAACGCCGTCATCGGCCCAGAACAGCGAACTCTCCTTGCCTTGCGCCGCGTATCGCATCTGCGTCGCTTTGGCGTCCGATTTCACGGTGTAGATCGTGAAGCGCTCGCCCGACGCGCTCTCATACATCATGAAGGATGCGGGGCCCGCCGAGCCCGGCAACAGCCGGCCGCCGACGAGCTTCAAGCCGGCCGGCGCCAGTTCGGGCGCCCGGACCAGCCAGCCGCAGCGCTTGGTCAACCATTGCTGCAGATGGGCGCGTTCGCTGCCGGGCACCTCGACGGGATGTCGGACCTCGACCACGTAAAGCCGGTGCGCTTCGAGCGCATGAACGGTAAAATTCTGTAGCGCAGAGGGCGCAGCCGCGGCGCCGCGCGCCAGCCAGCCGACGCCGCCGCCGACGATGAACGCCGCCAGCGTGGCCGCGACCGCGCCGTACACCCATTTGCGCGGCTGCCGCACCAGCCGCTCGATCTCGAGCCGCTTCGGCACCGCCTCGTCGGCAACGGAATCGTACCTCTCATGCAGCGCTTCCGCCATCGACCGCCACGACTGCACCCGTGCCGCATCGTCGGGATGCGTTGCGAGCCACGCTTCGACATCGCCGCGGCGTTCCGCCGGCAACTCGTTGTCGACGTAAGCATGCAACTCGTCTTCGGTGACGGGAATGTGGGGCTCGGTCATCGTCGTGGTCTCTGTCTCTTCCTGATCTCGTGTCTATTCTCTGGTCTGCCTGTCCATCGCGCTTCCATCACTTCACCCGCCGCAGCGCCGCGCGTTCGCCCTCCAGCGAAGCTTTGACATGGGCCCGGGCGCGGGCAAGCCGGGACATTACGGTGCCGATCGGCACGCCCTGGATGTCGGCGACCTCGCGATAGCTTAGCCCCTCAAGCATCACGAGCAGCAGCACCGAGCGCTGTTCTTCCACCAGCGTCGAAAGCGCACGGGCAATGTCGCGGCCCTCCGCTTCGGTCCCGCTGGCATCCGGGTTGTTGTCGAGCAGCGGCATGAATTGCGGCCGCCGCGCCAGCGATCGTCGCCGGTTCTTGTTGAGGTTGGTCAGGATCGTATAGAGCCAGCTCCTGACATCGCCGCCGAGAAACAGCCGTTCCGAACGCAACGCACGCACCAGCGTGTCCTGCACCAGATCGTCGGCGATGTCGGCGTCGCGCGCGAGTGCGCGGGCGTAGCGACGGAGCGCCGGAATCATGGCTTCGACACTTTGGCGAAACGCGTTCATTGACACCAGTTAACAAGGGTTGCCGGCGCGGACGCCTTACCCAACATAACACCCAATCGAGGCGTCTATTCCGGTCATTGAGCCGCATGTCAAACGTCGCATGTCAATCAGCGTTAATCCGAAAGTCGAATTTGGGCTCGACCCCGCCGGAGTGCTGATGTACCTCCTAACGCCAGACGGTCGCGCGATTGCATGAAACGGCCCGACACGCCTGACATCTCGCTGAGCAAGGAAGAACTGCAAGTCCGATGTCCGCGCCCGTGATCTACTATATCCGCCATGGCGAGACATCGTGGAATGCGGAAGGCAGACTGCAGGGCACGCGTGACGTTCCGCTCAACGACCTCGGCCGCCGGCAGGCGGCCCATGCCGGCAACGTCCTTGCTGACCTTTTGACGCGCGATGGCCGCGACAAGTCATCGCTGCCGTTCGTCGCAAGCCCGCTCGGCCGCGCGCGGATGACGATGGAATTGGTGCGCGGCGCCCTGAAGCTTGTGCCGGAGGAATATGCGCTCGACGATCGGCTCCGCGAGATCGCTTACGGCGTCTGGGAGGGCTCGACGCTGGCCGAGATGCAGGCCGCCGATCCGGTGCTTTACGCGAAGCGCCTGACGGCGAAGTGGACGATGGCGCCGGAAGGCGGCGAGACATATGAGGCCGTGCAGCACCGGATGCGCGACTGGTACGACTCGGTGAAAGGCGACACCGTCGCCGTGGCCCATGGCGGCACCGCGCGGGCGCTGATGGTGGCGCTCGGCATCGAGACGCCGACGAGCGCCGCCGACCTCCTGATCGAGCAGGGCGCGGTGTACGTGTTCCGCGATGGGGGGCTTAGGAAGTATAGCTAAGCTATTGTATTGACATTGTGTATACAGCGACGTATACATGCACCATGGCAAAGAACCGCTCCTCATCCACGGAAGCTTTCGGAAATGCGGGCGCTGCTGTTGCGGAGCGGTCGTCGGTTGCGGATACGAAAGGCAGCATCAACCTGCGGATCGAGGCCAACACCCGGCAACTCATCGATGATGCAGCCGCGATTCTCGGCAAGACGCGTACGGAGTTCATGATCGAGACAGCCCGGCAACACGCGATTGACGTGCTGCTCGACCAGCGTCTGTTCGTGCTCGATACCAAGCGGTACGACGCCTTTGTGCACGCGCTCGATAATCCTCCGGCGCCGGGACCAAAGCTGCGGTCGCTGCTGCGCCGGGCGCCTGCATGGCAGAAGTAGGAGACGCGTCGAAACGCGCCCGATTGTCGGCCCCTGTGCCCCTGACTGTCGAGCACGACCTTTCGGGCTTCGACTGCGGCGAACCAGCATTGAACGACTGGCTGCGGAATCGGGCCTTGAAGAACGAAAGCCGTTTTTCGCGCACCTATGTCGTCTGCGAGGACAATCGCGTGGTCGCCTATTTCTGCATCTCGGCCGGGGCGGTGCAGCGCGCCGCGGCGCCTGGCAAGGTGCGGCGCAACGCACCCGATACCATTCCAGTATCGATCATCGGGCGATTGGCGGTCAGCCGCGACCACGCGGGCAAGGGGCTCGGCGCTGACCTGCTTTCGGACGCACTTCGACGCATTGCGGTTGCTTCACAGAGCATCGGCATTGGGGCTGTGCTGGTGCAGGCGAAGGACGAAGCGGCAAAGCGCTTCTACATGAGATGCGCCGAGATCATCGAATATCCGGAAGACAGTCGTACCCTGTTTCTACCCATCGAAACCGTGGTCGCCGCCTTCGGCTAGCTTAGTTGACAACGGTGCTATCGGTACCGACGAGGGGACGACGCCGATCTCCTGATCGAGCAGGGCGCGGTTTACGTGTTTCGCGACGGGGCCTTGCGGAATATAGTTAAGACAGCCGTCATTCCGGGGCGCGAAGCGAACCCGGAATCTCGAGATTCCGGGTTCGATGCTTCGCATCGCCCCGGAATGACGTCTTGTCGGTTTGACCGCCGTTGCCCCGCGCGTTACGACAAGTTAGCACCGACTAGCGAGCCAACGTCGACCACCATGTCCTTCAACACCTTCGGCCACATGTTCCGGGTCACGACCTTCGGCGAGAGCCACGGGATCGCGATCGGCTGCGTGGTCGATGGCTGCCCGCCGCTGATCCCGCTCACCAACGAAGACATCCAGCTCGATCTCGACCGCCGCCGGCCCGGCCAGTCGCGCTTCACCACCCAGCGTCAGGAGCCGGACGCGGTAAAGATCCTGTCCGGCGTCATGGCGCATCCCGAGACCGGCGTGCAGGTAA
>PNLC01000302.1 GCA_013822885.1 Bradyrhizobium sp. | reverse complement strand
CGCGGCCTCCACCGCCGGGCGCGCCGGCGTCTGGGCGCGAACCTCCCCCGGGGCGGCCAGAGCCAGCGCGGCCGCCACCGCGATCGCCACCAGCAGGGCGCCGGCGGTTCGGGGCAGTCGCGCACGGAAAAGCGGAGCAGTCGGATCTGACATTGCGACAATTTGTTGCGGAATTCGGTGGCCTTATAGACCATCCGGCCTGCGAAGCGAGGGCCGATTTAGGCTATTCGGTGCCAGTCGAGACACCGCCGCTCAGAGATACCGCTTCAGGTCCTTGGCGGCTTCCTCGGGCGTCCGTTTCAGGTTGAAAGGCGCTACGAACTGGCCGTTCTTATCCATCAAATAGACCAGCGCGGTGTGGTCCATGGTGTAGTCGCCGTCCTTGAGCGGGACCTTCTTGGCATAGACCCGGTAGGCCGAGATCACTTTCGCCACTGCCTGCGGATCGCCGGTCAGCCCCTTCAGGTGCGGATCGAAGCTCGACAGGTAATCCTTCATGGCCGCGGCCGTGTCGCGCTCCGGATCGACGGACACGAAAAAGGCGTTGACCCGGTCGGCGTCGCTGCCCATCGCCTTCAGCACCTCGGAAATCTCGAACAGCGAGGTCGGGCAGACATCGGGGCAATGGGTGAAGCCGAAGAAGATCAGCGTCGGCTTGCCCTTCAGGTTCTTCTCGGTGACGGCCTGCCCGGCCTGGTCGGTCAGTTGAAACGGCCCGCCGATCGCAGCCGGCGCGGTCACGCTGCTCAAGCCTCCGGCCGCCCACAGCATGACCACGAGTCCAATCAGCAGGCTGCCGGCAAAGGCAGCGATGATCACCAGCGGGCGGATGGTCCGGTCCATCGGAATTCCTTAACTTGCCGATCAGAAGCAGGCCGAGATGCCGGCGGCGATGATCTCGAAAAACACCGCGGTGCCGTAATGGAACCACAATGCAGCCGCGCCGAGCACGACCAGCCCGCCGAGGCCGGCGGCACCCCAGACGATCATGGCGGCCACCCGGCCCTGAGACCGGGCTACCGCCATCATTCCCTGCTGGGTGGAGATCGGCTGAACCATGGGGTTCAGATAGGGCCAGTTCCCTTTGCAGGCAAGCGGAATGGCCGCGCCTGACATCACGTCATGCGGAGGGAGGGCTGCAACGAAAGTGACTGCGGTGCCTTCCCGAAGCCTCAAGACGAAAACGGCCGGGGCAACTAGCGGGCAGACGCGCTTCGCGCTTCTGCCCGGCCATCACGGCAATTGGTTCAAGTAGCTGAAAGCTGGATCAGCGCGAGGCCGGCTTGTTGGTCGAGGCCTGGGCGTCGAGGTAGCAGGGCTTGTACATCGCCTGCAGCTGCTTGCCGCGCAGGAAGATCATGCGCGGCTTCAATCCGCCGCGCGCCGTGATCCACTTGCGGACCGGCGTGGGGTACATCGAATACAGCATCTGGGTCGCTTCGGGATTGGTGACCGCACGGCCGTTGGCGCCGAAGTCCCAGGCGGCATGGAAGCCGAGATTGGCGTGTGACGTCACGCAGATGCGGTCATGGGGAACCGCGCCGAGCACGATGGTGCAGGCCGAGGCGCACAGCCCGTCGATGATCACGGTTTCGCCCGAGGTACGCAGGCCCTGGTATTTATCCACATAGGTACCGATCCGGCCGCCGCGATCGTCGGCAATCCGGACCACCGCGTGGCTCACTCCAACCCCTGCCAGCAGCAACACCGCCGCAAGCAACCCCGTAACCAGCTTCATTATTCCAGCCCCAGTCGAAAGATGTCGAAACCGAATCTGATTGTCTTCGTGATGCAAGACTGGCGTAGCGTCGTTCGAGATCGTGATTTTGTCTAGGCAGCGAACGTCAGTCAAACCAAATTCAAATCAAGTGTTGCCGGGCCGCTGCACCTTCCGCGCGAACAGGTCCCGAACTGGAACACGGCGGCGTTGCCCCGGGTGGCGGCGCGGCTACATGCAAGGACCATTTGCCGTTGACCGCGAACGATGTGGCGGTTTTGAATCCACCG
Source organism: Bradyrhizobium sp. (assembly GCA_013822885.1). Lineage (GTDB taxonomy): Bacteria > Pseudomonadota > Alphaproteobacteria > Rhizobiales > Xanthobacteraceae > Bradyrhizobium. The sequence continues at coordinate 3,838 of PNLC01000302.1, read as the reverse complement.
TGGATGGGGAGGAAGCAATGGCTGATGACGCGGATGTAATCGTGGTCGGCGGCGGACTGGCGGGGCTGGTGGCAGCGACGGAAATCGCCGACAGCGGCAAACGCGTCATCATGGTCGATCAGGAAGGCGAGCAAAACCTTGGCGGGCAAGCCTTCTGGTCGTTCGGCGGACTGTTTCTGGTCAACTCTCCGGAACAGCGCCGGCTCGGCATCAAGGATTCCCACGATCTCGCGCTGCAGGACTGGATGGGCACGGCGGGATTCGACCGCGACGACGACCATTGGCCGAAGCGCTGGGCGGAAGCCTATGTTGCATTTGCGGCCGGAGAAAAACGCGAATGGCTGCGCGCCATGGGCCACCGTATCTTTCCGGTGGTCGGTTGGGCCGAGCGCGGCGGCTATGACGCGATGGGCCATGGCAATTCGGTGCCGCGCTTTCACGTCACCTGGGGCACCGGCCCCGGCATCGTCGAGCCGTTCGAGCGGCGTGCGCGCGAGGCGCAAAACATTGGCCGACTAACGTTCAGGTTTCGCCATCGAGTCGACGCACTTGTGATGACGAACGGCAAAATTGAAGGCGTTGGCGGGGCAGTGCTCGAACCGGATACGATCGAGCGCGGCAAGAGTTCGTCGCGCAAGGTCGTTGGCGATTTCACCTTGCGCGCGCCGGCCGTGATCGTCGCCTCCGGCGGCATCGGCGGCAATCACGATCTGGTCCGGCAAAACTGGCCGAAGCGGCTGGGCGAGCCGCCCAGGCACATGATCTCCGGCGTGCCTGAGCACGTCGACGGGCGCATGATCGGCATCACCGAGGCCGCCGGCGCGCGGCTGATCAACCGCGACCGGATGTGGCATTACGTCGAGGGCATCCGGAACTGGAATCCGATCTGGCCGCGCCACGGCATCCGCATCCTGCCCGGGCCTTCGTCGATGTGGTTCGACGCGACAGGCAAGCGCCTGCCCGCGCCGCTGTTCCCGGGCTCCGACACGCTCGGGCAACTGCACTACATCATGGGCACCGGTTACGATTATTCCTGGTTCATCCTGACCCAAAGCATCATCAAGAAGGAGTTCGCCCTCTCCGGCTCCGAACAGAACCCTGATCTGACGGGCAAGAGCTGGCGCGTGACCATCAGGCGCGCGACCAACAAGGGTGCGCCGGCCCCGGTGGAAGCGTTCAAGGAGAAAGGCGCCGACTTCATCGTGCGCGACAACCTGGCAGAACTGGTCAGCGCTATGAACGCGCTGTCCGGCGACAATCTGCTCGTGCTCGAACACATCAAGGCGCAGATCGAGGCGCGCGACCGCGAGATCGCCAACCCTTACGTCAAGGACGCGCAGGTCATGAACATCCACAATGCGCGGCGATACATCGGCGACAAGCTGATCCGCACCGCCAGCCCACATCGCATCCTCGATCCCGACCACGGCCCGCTGATCGCGGTCAAGCTCAACATCCTGACCCGCAAGACGCTGGGCGGATTCGAGACCGACCTGGACTCGCGCGTGTTCGGCGCGAACGGCCAGATCATCCAGGGACTTTATGCCGCCGGCTTCGGCGGCGGCGGCATGCACGGCTATCGTTCGCTGGAAGGCACCTTCCTGGGCGGCTGCCTGTTCTCGGGGAGGAATGCGGGAAGAGCTGCGGCGAAGGCGGCGGGCTGAAGCCCGGGCATGACGGAGGCCCCTAGAACGCAGTGGCGCGCAGGGCACCAGCGCGCTAATAAGCCCCGCCCTCATTTCAGGAGACTACAATGACCGTCCAGCGTTTCGAAACCGGACCTCGCATGAGCCAGGTCGTCGTTCACGGCAACACCGTCTATCTCGCAGGCGTCGTCGCCGGCAAGACCGCCGGCAAGAGCGTGACCGAACAGACCCAGGATATTCTTGCGATCATCGACGGCCACCTCGCCAAGGCCGGCACCGACAAATCGAAGCTGCTGTCGGCCACGATCTACATTACCGACATGAAGACCTTTCCCGAGATGAACGCGGTGTGGGACGGCTGGGTATCGGCCGGCAATACGCCGGCGCGTGCGACCGTCGAGGCCAAGCTCGCGGCGCCCCAATACAACGTCGAAATCATGGTCGTCGCGGCGAAGTAGCCGCGGGCACACCGAAGCTCCTTTCGTCATGGCCGGGCTTAGCCCCGGCCATTTGCGTTTCCTGGATTCTTGTTTTGACGCGTTTTCTTCACGCGAACCGGTTTCCACTTCGCTCGAAGACGCATTAGGCCGCGCTCACAGCACGATGCATGACGAATATCTGTAGTCCGGAAGGTGAACCAGAAAGCGGTCGCCGTTCGCGACCTCCAGCGTCGCGGTCAGCATCTCGATGAAGAGCGTGTTCGCGCGATGCGGCGACCGGTGCGCTACATAGATCCACGCCGGCTGCACCTTTCCCGTCGCGCTCGGCTCGATATCTATCCGCGTCAGGCTGAACCGTTCCTTGAATCCCGGCTCCCACTCGATGGCTGACGTCGTGTAGTCAGGGTTGAGGATGCGCAGCGGGTAATCGAGCTGGAGGTTCAGCGTCCCCCATTGGTGCACATCGCTGATGTCAGGAAATTCCTTGACGAGATGCTCGTATTGCTTGGCCACCGTCGTCACGCCTAGCCCAAGGCCGGAAATCTTCGTCCCCATAATAATCACCGACATCTACGCTCTTGTCTCCTATCTGGCGCCCCGCACGACTTCGAAATCCGCTTATCTCGGCGCTCAATCCTTGACCTCCGAGGTAATCGATCGGCCCGGGCCGATTTCCTATGAGGAGGTCAGCCGATCCGTTCGGCCGCAATCAAGGAGAACATCATGACCGACGTCAACACGATCGCCCGCGACTATATCGACCTGTGGAACGAGCGGGCGCCGAGCCGCCGCCGCGAAATGCTCGCCGCCAACTGGACGGCGGACGCGACCTACGTCGACCCGCTGATGTCGGGCGATGGCCACGACGGCGTCGACGCGCTGATATCGGGCGTGCAGCAGCGCTTTCCGGATTTCAAATTCAGGCTGATCGGCGAGCCGAACGGCTTTGGCGACCACGTCCGCTTTTCCTGGGGGCTCGGCCCTGACGGTGCCGACAGCCCGATCAAGGGAACGGATTTCGCCGTACTGAGCGAGGGACGCATCCGCAGCATCACCGGGTTCCTCGATCAGGTGCCGGCAGCAACGTGATGATCAGAACGACTTGATCCGGCGCAGGATCATCGTCAGCCGCACCGCGACAGCGGCCTGCCAGACCGGGTAGAGGATCGAACTCCGGTCAAGGCCGAGCGCATTGTCGAGCGCCAGCAGCGCGCCGGCCAGCGTGCCCGTGATCAGCATCGGCCACCACGCAGCGGCCGTGCGCGGCCCTGCGGGCAGGAACCCGATCCCCAGCGCCATCAGGGCCGTGCCGACCAGGCCGCCCGTCAATCCGGCGAGCAGATACCGCATGATCGGCGCGGCGCCTGCAGCCTGCCCGTCGATGAAGATCGCCGCATTCACCGCGCAGACAAAGGCGATCATGGTGATGATCGCGGCAAGCCCCGCCGCCCACCACGGATTGGCGCTGAACCGCCGCACCAGAACGAAAACGAGCGCGGCGAACGGCACCGCAATCAGTGAAATGCGAAACTGTCCCGGCAGGCCGACGAGTTGATCGATCAGCGTCGGCAACAACGGCGTGAGGATGCCGGATACGAGGCCGCCGGCAGCGACCATCAGCAGGTTGTTGCGGGGAGTGTCAGCGGAAATGATCGCCTCGGCCAACGCGCACTCCATTGTTGCGGACACACCCGCTAGCACGATCGAGCCGCAAATTGAAGGCAACGCGCGACGACGAAGCCGGGCCACAGA
>PNLC01000301.1 GCA_013822885.1 Bradyrhizobium sp. | reverse complement strand
CCCTGAGGTCCGGCAGATGAATGAATGCGTCCGCGTTCAAGCCGGCATGCTCCTTTTGCAGGTGCGGCATCCCACTGTAATGTGACATTATTGGAAGCGCGGCGCCAACACGAACGCGAGCCGGGGTGGATTTCCAGCATGTTATTCTCTCGTGGCCTGACCAAGTAATCTGGGGTGTAATCGCGTTGTCGATCCGCGGGGCTGCAAGGAAGGAAACGGGGGCGTCGTGAACTACGAGCACATCCGCTGCGATATCGACGGTCCGCTCATGATCGTCACGCTGAACCGCCCCGAAAAACTGAACGCCTATACCGGCCAGATGGGCGCGGAAATCACGCACGCCTTCAATCGCGCCGACAGTGACGACAACATCCGCGCAATCATTGTCACCGGCGCGGGCCGCGCCTTCTGCGCCGGCGCTGACGTATCGGGCGGCGCGGCGAGTTTCGACACGTCGGGCAAGCACGGTGCCGGCGTCTTCGCCAGCGCCAATCCCGGCGGCGGCCGGTTCGTCGAGGCGATATTCAACTGCCGCAAGCCCTCGATCGCGGCGATCAACGGCGGTGCCGTCGGCGTCGGCATCACCATGACGTTGCCGATGGATGTCAGGATCGCGGCCAAAGGCGCCAAAATCGGCTTCATCTTTGCCCGCCGCGGCCTGGTCCCGGAAGCCGGCAGCGCCTGGTTTCTGCCAAAGCTCGTCGGCCTGCCGCAGGCGTTGCGCTGGTGCCTGTCCGGACGCACGTTCGACGCCGATGAAGCCAGGGATGGCGGGCTTGTCAGCGAAGTGGTCGAACCAGCCGAGCTGTTGAACCGTGCCAGGGAGATCGCGCGCGAGATGACGGAGGCGACCTCCGCCGTATCGGTTGCCCTGACGCGCCAGATGCTGTGGCGCTTCGCCGGCGCGCCCGCTCCGTTCGAACTGCTCGATATCGACAAGCCGATGTCGATCGAGCGCGGCGGCCACGCCGATGTGCGCGAAGGCGTTGCGGCCTTCCTTGAGAAGCGACCGCCGTCATTTCCCGGAAAAGTATCCCAGGACATGCCAAGCCAGTATCCCTGGTGGCAGGACGAGGGAAAGCGGTAGAAGAAAATAACCACCGAACCACCAGCCATCTCCAATATCACAGAGACCGAAAGCCATCCCATGCGTGACCAGTTCTCCAGCAACCAATCGATCCGCAAGCCCGCTGTCACTGCGAAAGGTGGCATCGTCGCCGCGCAATCGGGCAAGGCGGCGCAAGTCGGCGCCGAGGTGCTCGCTGCCGGCGGCGATTGCGTCGATGCGGTGATCGCGACCACCTTTGCGCTCGGCGTGCTGGAGCCCTGGATGAGCGGTGCCGGCGGCGGCGGCGCGATGGTGCTCTACCGCGCACGCGAAGACCGTTATGAAGTGATCGACTATGGCATGCGCGCGCCGCTCAGCCTGCGGCCCGAGGATTATCCGCTGACCGGCGACGGCGCCGCGTCCGACATCTTCCCGTGGCCGCGCGTCAAAGGCGACCGCAACATTCATGGCCCCGGCTCGATCGCGGTCCCCGGCGTGGTCGCCGGCATGGAGGAAGCGCATCGCCGTCACGCCAAGATGCCGTGGAAGGAATTGCTGGGACCGAGCGTCCGCCTTGCCGGGGAAGGCCTCGCGGTCGACTGGTGGACCACGCTGATGATTTCGAGTTCGGCTGTGGACTTGCGGCGTTACCCCGCAAGCGCCGCAGCCTATCTCGTGGATGGCCTGCCGCCGAATGCGCCATGGGGCATCAAGTCCCACGTCCGCCTGCCGCAGGACCGGCTCAAGGCCACGATGGCGCATCTGGCCAGCGCAGGTCCGCGCGACTTCTACGAAGGCGATCTGGCGAAGAGCCTCGCCGCCGACATCCAGGACGCCGGCGGCGCGCTGTCGGTCGAGGACCTCAAGCCGTTCCGCGCCCATTTGCGCGAACCGATGGCGATCCCCTATCGCGGCGGCAAGGTGTATGCGACGCCCGAACTCACTGCCGGGCCGACGCTTTCGCGCACGCTCGGCCTGCTGCAGCAAAACCTGAAGCCCGCGCGTGGCACGCCGGATGCCGCCGCCTACATCGCCTATGCTTCGGCGCTGCAGGCGGCCTATCGCGAACGCCTGAAGGACATGGGCGATCAGGACGGCAGACGCGCACTCGGCGCCGAAGCGCTGGCGCCGGCCTGCACCACGCATTTCTCGGCGGTCGACCGCGACGGCAACATGGCCGCGGTGACGCAGACGCTGCTGTCGACGTTCGGCTCCAGATTCGTCTCGGGCCAGACCGGCATCACCATGAACAACGGCATCATGTGGTTCGATCCGACCCCGGGCACGCCGAACTCGCTGGCGCCCGGCAAACGCTGCCTCACCAACTACACCCCCGTGCTGGCACAGGCCGCAGACGGCCGCCGTGCCGCCATCGGCGCGTCCGGCGGACGGCGTATCCTGCCGGCAGTAACGCAACTTCTGTCGTTCGTGATGGACTACGGCATGGACCTCGATACGACGATCCACCAGCCGCGCATCGACGCCAGCGAAGGCGCGGTCGTGATCGGTGACGTCCGCCTGCCGCAGGCCGCGCGCGAAGCGCTCGGCGCGCAGTTCGACTATGAAGAGGCGCGCATCCAGACCCTGCCGATGAAGTTCGCCTGCCCCAGCGTCGTGCTGCGCGATGGCAGCTCGAACAGCGGCGCCGTCGAGCCGTTCCAGCCGTGGAGCGAAGCGGTGGCGGAGGGGTGAAGCAGAAATGTGCACAGCCAACTCTTGCATCGCATGACAGCCAAGATTCTTCAGGACATATGGCGGCGCGTCGAAGATTGGCCTGAGGCTGCTCAGGTCGAACTCGCGGAGGTCGCGCTTGAGATTGAAGCGAGCCTTCGCTCCGGCGTGTACTACGCGGCACCGAAGGAACTTGAAGGCATCGACCGGGGGATGGAAGCTGCGCGCGGAGGTCGTTTCGCGACCGACGATCAGATCAGGCAAGTCTTTCGGAAAATCCGGCCTGCGTGACGCGCCAAGTTTCGACCGATTCGATTCATATCGCTACATTCCCAGCCGATCCCGCACCCGCCCTGTCAGCACCGCGGCGGTGACGCCGACGCGCCAGAAGGCGTGCATCGGCATCGGCTTGATGCCTGATATCGGCATGTCGATCTCGGCATTGTTTCCGCCGGCGAGACGACGCGCGAGTTGCGCGCCCATTGCGGTGGAGAGCGCGACGCCGCGGCCGTTGCAGCCGAGCGAGATCAGCAGGTTCTCCGCCGGCTCATGCACATGGGGGTAGTGATCCGGCGTGATCGCGAGCCGGCTGTTCCAGCCGTGCGTCCAGCTCACACCCTTCAAGCTTGGCCACAGGCGCTCCGCATAGCGGATCAGATAGGCGACGTCGGCGGGCTTGCTGATCCAGCGCATCGGCCCGCGGCCGCCCATCAACAGCCGGTTGTGTGCATCGATGCGGTAATAGACCGTGATGTGGCCGCTCTCGTACAGCACCGGTCGCGTCGGCATGATCGTGCGCGCCACCGCATCTGATAGCGGCGCCGTGGCCGTGATCGAGGAGAACACCGGAACGATGCTGCGGCGGAGGCCCGGCCAGAGATCGCCGGTGAAGCCATTGGTCGCCAGCAGCACCTTATCCGCGCGCACGATTCCGCGCGGCGTCTCGATGCGCCATCGCGCGCCTTCGCGCGACAGCGACAGCGCGGGCGTTTCGCCGTGAACCGCCGCACCCGCCGCGATCGCGGCGCGCGCCAGCCCACGCGCATAGCTCAGCGGATGCAGGTCGCCGCCGCGGCTGTCCAGCATGGCGCAGAGATAGCGGTCGGTGCCGGTCATCTCCCGCATCTGTTCGCGGTTCAGAAGCCGCACCGGCATGCCGCGCCGGATGCACTGCTTGGCGGTGTTTTCGATCGCCGCAGCGCTCGCTTCATTGTAAGCGGCGCGCAGCGTTCCGTTCTGCCGCGCCTCGCAGGGAATTTGGTAGCGGCGGATCAGGTCAAACGTGAAGTTGGTGGTACCATAGGAAAACGAGATCATGCGGCCGCCGAGGTCGGCGCCGAAGTCGGATTCGATCTGGTCTGGATCGTGCTTGAGCCCAGGATTGACTTGGCCGCCATTGTTGCCGGATGCGCCCCAGCCCGGCTGCTGCGCCTCCAGCACCGTGACGTCGATGCCCTGCTCCGCCAGATGCAGCGCCGTCGACAACCCGGTGAAGCCGCCGCCGATAATCGCGACCGAAACATTTTTGTCGCCTGTCAGCGGCGGCGTCGGTGTGGGTGCCACTGCTGTATCGGCATAGAGGCTTGGCGGCAGCGGCAATTGGGCGGGCGCATTCATGTACAACACCGAAAGCTTTAAAGCGGATGCAGCACGCGCCGCAAAAAGTCCTGCGTGCGCGCATGCTGCGGCTGGTTGAGGACGGATTTCGCCGGGCCCTGCTCGACGATCACGCCGCCATCGATGAACAGCACACGGTCGGCGACGTCCTTGGCGAAGGCCATTTCGTGGGTGACGACGACCATGGTCATGCCGTCGTCGGCGAGCTTGCGCATCACCCCCAGCACGTCGCCGACCAGTTCCGGATCGAGCGCCGACGTCGGCTCGTCGAACAGTATCGCCTTCGGCTGCATGGCCAGCGCACGCGCAATCGCCACGCGCTGCTGCTGGCCGCCGGACAGTTGCGGCGGATGGACATCGGCCTTTTCGGCCAGTCCCACCCGTGCCAGCAGCGCGCGGCCGCGTTCCAGCGCCTCGGCGCGAGGCTCCTTCTTCACGTAGATCGGCCCCTCGATGACGTTCTCGAGCGCGGTGCGATGCGGAAACAGGTTGAAGCGCTGGAACACCATCGAGACCTGGGTGCGGATCGCAACGATCGAGGCCGCATTGCGATCGACCCGCGCGCCGTCAATCCTGATATCGCCGCGATCATAGCTTTCCAGCCCGTTGATACAGCGCAGGATGGTGGACTTGCCCGAGCCCGAGGGGCCGATGATGCAGACCACCTCGCCCTTCTCGACCGAGGCCGTGATGCCCTTCAGCACCTCGACCTTGCCGAAACTCTTGTGGACGTCGGAGAGTTCGATCATTTCCGCGCCGCGCGCTTCTCGAAATGACGGACCAGGAGAATGAGCGGAATGCTCATGGTGAGATACATCAGCGCAACAAGCGTGAACACGCTGGTGTTCTTGAAGGTGGAGGATGCGATCAGCTTGCCCTGCAACGCCAGTTCGGCGACCGTAATGGTCGAGGCCTGCGAGGAATCCTTCAGCATCATGATCATGACGTTGCCGTAGGGCGGCAGCACGATCTTGACCGCCTGCGGCAGCACCACCCGGCGCATGGTCTGAGCCCAGCTCATGCCGATCGCCTGCGCCGCCTCGATCTGTCCCTTGTCGATCGCCTCGATGCCGGCGCGGAAATTCTCAGCCTGGTAGGCCGAATAGGCGATGCCGAGCCCGAGGATCGCCGCCTGCAGCGCCGTCATCGTGACGCCGAACTCGGGCATCACGAAATAGAGATAGAACAGCAGCACGATGATCGGGATGCCGCGGATCACGTTGATCAGCCCGGCGCTGAGCCCCGACAGCACGCCGATGCCGGAGACGCGCATCAGTGCCCAGATCAGGCCGAGGACGGTGGACAGCAGCAGCGACCCGATCGTGACGATGATCGTCAGTGCCACACCGCTCATCAGGATCGGCAGGAACTCGACGGTATCGCGCCAGAACGCCTGCATCAGGCGCCCTGCGCCTTCAGGCCCCATTTATCGAGGATCTTTTCCACCGTGCCGTTCGCCTTCAGCTTCGCCAGCGAGGCGTTGATCTTGGCGAGCAGTTCGGTGTCGCCCTTGCGCACGCCGAT
>PNLC01000300.1 GCA_013822885.1 Bradyrhizobium sp. | reverse complement strand
TGCCGTACCGGTTCGACCACATCGACAGGTTCAGGGAGGTGTAGGCTTCCTCTTCGTTCTCGAATTTGCGAATGAGAGTTTCGAGTTGCTCGCGCGCGTAATCGGCGGCCTCGTCGGGCCGCTGCGGCGTATCGTTGTTCCTGACCTTCAATTCGAGAGACCGCTGCTCGCCCGGCGGATTGTTGCCGCTGAGCCTGACATAGACGAGTTCGCCGACGGACGATCCGGCGTCGATATCCGGAAAACCGCCCTCGCGCAGGATCGCGGCTTCCAGCGTCAGTTGCGGGGAAAGCCCCATCCGCACCTGCTTGCCGGTCGGCGGCTGCCCGGTCTTGTAATCGAGGATCGCAAAGCTGCCGTCATGGCGCTGCTCGATGCGGTCGGCGCGCGCCGAGAGAATGAAGGTCCGCGCGTTGTCGAGGGGAATGCCGATCTCGCCCCTGATCTCCGCGGCGATCCTGTCGATGTCGCCGCGCCGCGCCAGCTCCCAGTCGGCAAACCATCCGGCGATGCGCTGAAACCGCGGCCACCACAGCGCGCGTGCCTCGGGCCGCTCCATCAGCGGCGCAAAATGCTTCTCGCCGATACCGCGCAGCACCAGCGCCGGCTGGTCGGGAAGAGCGGCGGCAAAGGTCTGGGTGAATTCGCCGAGCGCCTCATGGATCGCGGAGCCGCGATCCGCCGCCGATAACGGCATATCGACCGGATCGAGCGGATCCAGCCGCAGGATATATCTCGCGTAGATCGTATAGGGATCGCGCAGCCAGTCCTCGATCGCGGTGACGGAAAGCTTCAGCGGTCGCGCCGCGAGCGGCGGTCTTGGCGTAGGCTGCTTGATCGGGTCGACGATATCGGGCTGGTCGAGTTCGGCGGCGAAGCGGACATAGTCTTTGCCGGCACGCTTCGCCTCGTCCCAGCGTTCCTCGCCGGCGACGGCCTCCAACCGGTGGAGAAAGCGCGAGGCCACCGCGGGCGCGCCGCCGACCTTTGTCGAATGGGTCAGGATGACATCGCCCGTTCCCAGCAACTGCGCAAAATCATGCGCGGACAGTCCGATGCGCCGTTCCGGCAGATCAAGCCCCAGTTCATGGCGCATCGGCCGGCTCAGCCAGGGATCGACGCGCGGCGCCGGCGGCCACACGCCCTCGACCAGCCCGCCGAGGATGACGCGATCGGATTCCGTCAGCCGCGCTTCGAGTTGGCCGTAGATATGCAGGAGCGCGCTCGCCGATTCCGGCCGTCGGACCATGCGGTCGGCAAAAGCGGTCTGGAATACTTCGGGATAATCGCCGAGCTGCGTCATCAGGCCGCTCGGCTTTTGCTCGGCCAGCAGATCGTCGAACGCCATGGCGATCGCGGAGCCCTGGCTGTCCTCGAATACGACCGCAACGCCGTTGTGATCGCAGGACAGCGCCATCAGCACCTCGCGATGACGGTGCGCCAGTTCGGCAAAGTCATGCGGCTTCGACGATGCGACGCTTTCCAGCGGCGCCAATGCCTTCTGCAGCGCTGCGATCAGCGCTTGCGCCTGATCGAGTTCATGGTCTTTCAATCTCGCGCGCTGCTCGGCGACGTGAAGCGAGGACGCCTCTTTGGCCCGGAGCTTCCCGAGTTCAATGCGGAAGCGATCGAAGTCGCGCGCAAGTCCGCTCGCTCCGGCCTGTGGCCGGGTGCCGCGCAAAACGGCGAGTTCGAGCACCTCGATGGCGCGCTTGTGAGCGCCATATGCGTAGCCTAACCGAAACAGGGGATGCTTCAACAGCGCCAGGAGCGCCGGCGGCTCCAGCCCCCTGGATGCGGCTTCGGCGGTGAGGCGGGCAAAAATGCCGGCCGGCGTGTCCAGCAGCGCGTCGCCGCCGGAATCGTCGAATTCGAGATTCCATCGGGTCAGCGCCGCCATCACCCGCCGCGCCAGCGCGCGGTCCGGCGTCACCAGCGCGGCTGATTTGTTCTGATGCCGCGCCTCGCGCATCGCGACCGCAATCGCCAGCGCCTCCATTTCCGAGTTGGGCGCTTCCACGACCGCAAGGTTGGTCATGCCGGCGGCGATCTTCACGGAGACATCCGGCCGTGCCAGCCGGTCATGCCATTGCTCGGTCGCGCTGGAAGGGCGCATCGTCTCCGACACCAGCACGTCGCGCCCCTGTGGCGCCGGCGTGCCAAGAATCTCGACGTCGCTGCGCTTGATGCCGAAACGATCGAGCAGCCCCTGCATCGCGAATTGCGGATGGTTCGAGGAGGGCTGCGTGGTGAATCTGCCCTGCGCGTCCCTGACGCCGCCGATCGTCTGCCAGGCCTCGTCGTCCAGATCGGTGTCGAGCCCCGGCAGCACCACCGCGCCGAGTTTGAGGCCGGCAACAGCGGTGAGGAATTTTGCGGTCGCCGGCATCGAGCCGGTCGAGCCTGCCGCGATCACCGGCCCCTCATGATGCGCGGTCAGGCGCGCAGCTTCAGCCTCGATCAGTCGGTCGCGGCGCTCGGCGGGTTCGATCCGGCCGATCTCCTCGAGATGCTCGGGCCAGATCTTGCGCGCGATGCGCAGGAATTCCAGCGAGTGCTGCCAGTATTTGTCGAACTGGTCGGGCACCAGTTTGTCCAGCGCTTCCCATGCGACGCCGCGCGTCACCATGTCGTCCATCAGCCGCGCCAGGTCGCCGGCCAGCGCCAGCGTCGATGCCGGCCCGCCGACGACGAGCGGCGCCGAAACCGGACTCTTCGCCCACGCCGCCACCAGATGCGCCAGTGTCAGGCGGCGTTCGAGTTCGCCCAGTTTGGGCGGAAGGTCGAGCGGCGCCACGCCGCCGAATTGTTCGGCGCCTTCGGAGAATGCCAGCTCGTCCTCATCGATATCGCCGAGCGCGACGATGCGCGGCAGGATCGCAGCCTCGGTCTTCAGCTCATCGAGGAAGATTTCCCGCGCCCGTCGCCCGGCCCGCCGGGTCGGCAGATAGAGCGTGGCGCGTGCGAGATTGAGCGGGTTCGCACGCGCCTCGAATCCGTCGACCAGCCGGCCCTCGACCAGCGCAGCGATGACGGTGCGCAGGAACGGCACGGATACGGGAACGCTGAAAACGCGCATGGGCTTCCTGATTCGAGGTCAGGCGCAATATAGGGAGGTAACAAGGGAAGGTCATGGGTAGGCGACGTTCTACCCCCACTACTCACTGTCATCACCGCGCAGGCGGGTGATCCAGTATCCCAGAGGCGGCAATGGGTGACTCGAGAGGCCGCGGCGTACTGGATTGCCCGCCTTCGCAGGCATGACGATCCAGTGGGACGTGAAATCCAGCCCCTACGCCACGCTTTCCAGAAACGCCTCTTCCGCGGCCTGGACCGCGTCGGGGGTTCCGACATGCATCCAGACGCCGTCGAGCCGCAGGCCGAACAGCCGCTCCTGCTCGTTGGCGCGATCGAACATTTTCGTCAGCGAGAACTCGCCGGCCGGCGCGTCGGCAAACAGCGACGGCGACATGATCGCGGCGCCCGCGTAGACGAACGGCACTACCTGATGCTCCCGGCGCTTGCGCAGCGCGCCGTCAGGCAGCATCGCGTAGTCGCCGCGGCCGGCATAGCCGATGCTGCTGGTGGTCGGCGCCATCAGCAGCAGAATGTCCATTCGTTTGGGATCGAAGGTTTCGGCCAGACGCGTCAGGTTTGGCCGCACGCCGTCGATCCACATCGTGTCGGCATTGACGTGAAAGAACGGTTCGTTGCCAAGCAAAGGCAGCGCCTTTACGACGGCGCCGCCGGTGCCCAGCACCACGTCGCGCTCATCGGAGATGATGATACGGGGCCAGGCACGGCCGGCGGTATGCTGGATGATCTGGTCCGGCAGATAATGCACGTTGACCACGGCCTCGGTGACGCCGGCGCCGGCGAGCTTGTCCAGCACGTGATCGAGCAGCGGCTGGCCGGCGACGCGCACCAGCGGCTTCGGCATGTGGTCGGTCAAAGGGCGCATGCGCAGGCCGAGACCGGCGGCGAGGACCATGGCTTTTGTGGGGGTAACGGACATCTGTGGCGTTTCTCGAACCATCCAAATCGTGCCGCGGATCATATCACGGCGATTCGCCTGAACCAGCAACTGCAGGAAATTATAGCGTTTTCGAGCGAGGTGGATACCGGTTCGCCCACGGAAAACGCGTCAAAATCAAGGGCCCCGATCTGATTCGATCAGGACCGATCACGCTGTATTCGCCGGGCATGACGGCCATACGACGCCGCCGCGCGACGGGCTTCAAGCCTGGGCTTCCTCGGCCCCGCGCTTGGCCGCCTTCTTCTTCTTGTCGCCCTGCTTGAGGAAATTGACGCCGATCTGGTCGCCATTGACCCAGGCGAGTTCGCAGCGGCGGTAGGCCAGCCCGGTCGACGACAGCAGCAGGAAGAATTCCTTCAGATGCAGGCCCTCGACCGAACCCTCGACCGTCAGCTTGGCGCCGGTCTCGGAGACGTCTTCCATCACGCAGTCGCGCCGCCAGGTGCCGTCGATGCCCATCATGTGCGCAGCAAAGCCGCGCTCGAATACGACTCGATCTCCCTTGCGCCGTTCCACTGCCACCATGACCGCAATTCCCGCTTCAAAATGGCCAGGCCACGCCCGCAGCATGGCTGCTGCCACATTAAAGGCAGGCTGGCTAACAGCAGGTAAATCAGGTCACGGGCGGCGGCACATTCGCCGCATACCATTCGCGAAATTCTGCCAGCGCCGGATGCGCCATCGAACGGCCCAGATAGGTCCAGATCCGGGGCTGGTGTTGAAGGTATTGCGGCTTGCCGTCGCGCCGGTTGAGCCGGGCAAAGGTGCCGAGCAAACGGGTGTTTCGCTGCGCAGACATGATCGCGTAGAGCTCGGCGAAGCCGGCCGGATCGAAACCGGCATCGGCCGCGCGGCGCGTACGGATGTAGCGGGTCAGCAGCGTCAGCTCGAGCTGTTCGGGAATGTCGATCCGCGCATCCTGCAGCAGCGATACCAGATCGTAGGCGGCCGGCCCCAGCACCGCATCCTGAAAATCGATCAGCCCTATGCGCTTGGTTCCGGCGCGGTCGCTGAGCCAGATGATGTTGGGCGAATGAAAGTCCCGCAGCACCCAGGTCCGCGGCGCGGCCGCGGGCTTCTCCAGAAGGGTGCGCCACATCGCGACGAATTCGGCGCGCCGTCGCCGGCTTAGTTCGGCGCCGCGATCCGGAAGGTACCATTCGAGCATCAACCCGATCTCGACCATCCATGCATCGATATCGAACAGCGGGATGTCGTAGGTGAGTTGAGGCGTCAGCGGCAGCGTTTCGGGCAAGGCTTGGTGATGCAACTCCGCCAGCATGTCGGTTGCGGCCTCGTAGCGATCGGCGATCGGCTGCGGCGGGTCGCCCTCGATGACGCCGGCGCTGCCGAAATCCTCGGTGATCAGGAAGCCGGAATCGAGGTCGCCATGATGGATCGCAGGCGCCGAGAAGCCGCGGGCGCGCAGGCCATTGTCGATGGCTACGAACGGCTTGACGTCCTCGGCGAGATGGACGGCGGCACTGTAGGATTTTCCGTCATAGATCGGCGGGCCGTCCGGGCGCCGCGGCGAATTCATCAGGATCGATGTGCCGTTGTTGCCGGTCAGCCGCGCATAGGAGCGGGTCGAGGCGTCGCCGGGCATGCGCTCGCGCGACGCTTTCAGAACGCCGGCTTCTTCGAGAAAATTTCGTAGATTGCACAGCCGCTCAACCTGCGCCGCAGCCCTGCCGTGGCCGGTAATTGCGGCGGCGCGCGCGCTGGAGCCGAGCGCGGGGCGGTGGCTGAAGGCAATGTCGATGCGATCTTCGGGCAGCGCATCGGGTGCGCGCTCCGGCCATTCGATCAGCGCCAGCGTGCCTTCGGGCAGCGGCGCC
>PNLC01000299.1 GCA_013822885.1 Bradyrhizobium sp. | reverse complement strand
GGTGCTCACCGAACGTGGGATCGTCGAGGTGATCGGACTGTGCGGCTACTACACGATGGTGTCGATGACGCTGAACACGTTCGAGTTCGGACTGCCGGACGGCGAAGTGTCTGACCTTGCCGGAACTCCTGGCGCTGCATAGATCGCCTTGAGGCGGTCGCGACACAGGAGAAGTGCATGCCCGAAAATCCCCCTGTCATTGCCGGTACGCGAATCGGGCATGTCCATCTCAAGGTCGCCGATCTCGATCGTGCGCTCGGCTTCTATTGCGGCGTGCTCGGCTTCGAGGTGATGCAGCGGCTGGGCTCCGGTGCGGCGTTCATTTCGGCCGGCGGCTATCACCATCACATCGGGCTCAACACCTGGGAAAGCAAAGGCGGCCATCCGCCGCCGCCGGGCACGACCGGGCTGTTTCACACCGCCATCGTCTACCCTACGCGCGCGGCGCTGGCGGATGCGCTCCATCGCGTGATCCAGGCCGGCATTCAACTCGACGGCGCCAGCGACCATGGCGTCAGCGAGGCGCTCTATCTGCGCGATCCCGACGAGAACGGCGTGGAGCTCTATCGCGACCGCCCGCAGGAGGAATGGCCGCGCGCGCCGGACGGATCGCTCGCGATGTTCACGAAGCGGCTGGATCTCGACGATCTGTTGCGACAGCGGGAGAGCTGACTCTCACCGTCATTGCGAGGAGCCAACGGGTCGCGCGAATGCGCGCCCGATGACAGGCTCCGCGACGAAGCAATCCATGCCCGCTCCGACGCGAGATGGATTGCTTCGCTACGCTCGCAATGACGGAGGGCGCCCGCGAATCATGATCAGCACGGCGGCTATCAATTCCAGTGCGATGCAGCCGTAGAACGGCAGCGCGTAACCGTCTGAGAGATCGCGCAGCAGCCCGATCACGCCGGGGCCGAACGCATAGGTGACCTGGTTGATCGCGGTGATCAGGCTGACCAACACGCCGAACGAACGCGGATCGAACTCGCGCTGCACGATCAGCGCCGGCAGCGTGATCAAATTGCCGACTGAGAAGCCGAACAGCGCACAGGCTGCGATCAGGGCGTAGTCATTGCGGACGTTGATGACGACGAGCAGCGCCACCGCCTGGCTGACGAACGACAGCGACGAGGCCAGCCGCTGGTTCATGCGGTCGATCACGAACGAGAACAGCACCCGGCCGACCACCGCCATCGCCGTCAGCAACGCCACGGCAATGGCCGCGCGCTCGCGCCCGATCACCGTATCCAGGAACGAGATCAGGTGAACGATGAAGCCGACCTGCGCGAACAGCACCAGCGCGAACGCCGTCGACACCGAGAGGAAACCGATGTCGCGAAAGGCCCGCGCCCGAATCTGCGTCGGCGACGGCGCATCCGCTGCAGCAGCGGCGCCCGCGCTAAAATGAATCGGTGGCCGCCCGACGAAGATCAGGATCACCGGAACCATCAGCGCAACCATCACGACTGCCGACGCGATCATCGCGCCGGGGAAGCCGAAATAGCCGATCGCGGCCACCATCAGCGGCACGCCGGCGATGCCGCCGAAACTCGCGCCGTTCAGCGCCAGGCTGATCGCCATGCCGCGTTTCCTGTCGAACCACAGGCCGAGCGTGTTGGTGATCATGCCGAGGCTGGTGCCGGCCCAGCCGAAGGCCAGCATGGCATTGGCAAGGTAGAGCTGCCAGGGTTCCGTCACCTGGCCGAGCGAGATCGCAGCGACGGCCATCGTAAGAATGCCAGCGATCATGCAGTTCCGCGGACCGAACGCCTTGATGGCCTCGCTGACAAAGGCGACCAGCGCCGCGCCGGACAAATAGAAGAACGTCGTGCCCAACGAGATCAGCGAGGTCGGCCAGCCGTGCAGCCGGTGCAGCTCGGCGACATAGACGCTCTGGCCATAGAAGCCGAGCCCCCAGCCGAACGTCGCCAGCAGGAAGCAGACAACGACGATGCGCCAGCCGTCGTAGCGGATCGAGGTTTCGTCGATGGAGGCGTGAGTGGAGGCGTCCAATGGTGTTTGCTTCTTTTGGTGCTACCTACATCGTCATGCCCGGGCTTGTCCCGGGCATTCACGTCTTCGGGGAGCCAAAGACGTGGATGGCCGGGTCAAGCCCGGCCATGACGCTGAGAGATAGCAGACCTACCCGCGAATTGCTTCGGCGTCGAACGAACTGTCAGCGGGTGTCATCAGGCTGCCGGCTTCGACGCATCGTAGAAGAACCGCTCGCGAAAGATCCTGTCGCCGCGCCACTCCTGCAGCGCGACTTCGTCGAATCGAGCGGTCTTGCCGGAATGATAGATGAACTCGAATACCCAGTTGATCGCGACGCGGTCGCCCTCGACAATCGAAGCCACGCAGGTCGAGGTCACGCTTTTGACCCGTTCCAGCACCGCGCGCTCATGCGTCACGAGAACGTCGCGGCCGACCCGCGGCGGCGCGGCATTCTCCTGCATGCTGGCGTCTTCCGTGTAGTAGCGCTCGATCGCGCCGGCATGATCGCCGGAGACGACGGCCGCGATGAACTCATCGAGACGGGCACGCGACGGCATGGGGCCTCCAGCAACTGTGAACTAGACACTCGGATCGGGAATTTGTTCGACCGCCCGTGATCTTGCGCGTCGTTTGGCGAACCATGCAAGCGACAACACCGCAAGGCCGAGCAGCACCGGAGGGAACACCACCATGTTGACCATCGACCAGCCGTAATGGGCCAGCAACTGGCCGGACGAAAACGACCCGAGCGCCATCATCCCGAACACTAGGAAATCGTTGAAGGCCTGCACCTTGTTGCGTTCCTGCGGCCGGTGCGTTTCCAGCACAAGCGCGGAAGCGCCGATGAAGGCGAAATTCCATCCCACCCCGAGCACGATCAGCGTGGCCCAGAAATGCAACGCGGTAATACCCGAGAGCCCGATCGCGGCAGCGGCGCCTTCCAGCACCAGGCCGAGCGCCACGATGGCGGGCGCGCCGAACCGCGCGATCAGGGAGCCGGTGAAGAAGCTCGGCCCGTACATCGCCACGATGTGCCACTGGATGCCGAAATTGGAATCGCTGACGGTGAGCCCGCACATCTTCATGGCAAGCGGCGCCGAAGTCATCACCAGATTCATCATGGGATAGGCGATCACGCCGCACAGCGCCGCCGCAATGAAGCGCGGCTGCTGCGCGATCTCGAACAAAGGCCGGCCACCATGCAGATCGGACGGCGCGGGCTTCGGCGCATCGACGCCCGACAGCACCGCCATCGCCACCAGCGCGACGAGGGCCTGCATCACGAACGAGAAGGCAAACAGGTAGGGCGGCCAGATATCCATGGTCCACTGCACGAGCTGCGGACCGAGCACGCCGGCGAACACGCCGCCCGCCATCACCCACGACAGGGCCTTGGGACGAAAAGCGACGCTGGCGCCGTCTGCCGCGGCGAAGCGATAGGATTGCGCCACCGCGCCATAGAGCCCGCCGAGGAAGGTCGCACAACAGAACAGCCAGAACTGCGAATGCAGAATCGCAAACGCGGCCAGCAGGCCAGTGAGAACGCCGCAGAAGGTGCCGATGATGAACGCGACACGGCGGCCATAGGCCCGCGAGATCGCGCCGGTCGGCAGCGTGCCGGCGGCAAGGCCCAGCACGTACATCGACAGCGGCACGGTGGCGAGCGAGATATCAGGCGCCAGCGTCGCGCCGACGATCGAGCCGGTGGCGAAAATCACCGCTGAATTGGCCCCGGTCAGCGCTTGCGCCGCCGCCAGCCGCACCACATTGGCGCGAGCGCGTGCGTCGTCGGCAATCTCCCTGGTGGCAGTCGCGTCCATCGGCATTCCCGCCCGGCCGGCCCCGGGCAGGGAGCCTCATCGATTGATTTGCGGCACTATGGCGACGGGAAGGGACGCGATCAACCGACGCAAACGGGCGCGCGCTATGCGCGCGTGTCGCTCTTGGTGGATCGCGCGAAGGTCAGAATCATGTTGTTGGCCGGCATTTCCGTGGTTTCGACCAAGGCGAAACCCGCGGCCTGCGCCAGCTTTTCGAGATCGGCGATATCGCGTACGCCCCATTCGGGGTCCTGCTCGCGCAGGCTGGTGTCGAATACGGCGTTGCTGAGCGCGGTGTGCCTGCCGTCGCGCTTGAAGGGCCCATAGAGAAAAAGCCTGCCATCGCTGCGCAGATTGCGCGCCGCACCGGCGAACAAGCCCTCGGCGACCCGCCATGGCGCGATGTGAATCACGTTGGCGCAAAACACCGCGAGTAGTTCAGTCGGCACGCTGCCGTCGCGCATTTCCGGACACCAGGCGGGATCGGTGAGATCGATGCGCAGCGGCGGACGAATGTTCGGCAGGCCGGCATGCGCGCGCCATGCCTCGATGCTCTTCAGGTGGCGCTCGTTGAGATCGCTCGGCCACCAGGTGATGGCTGGGGTATGCGATGCGAAATGAACGACATGCTGGCCGGTGCCGCTGCCGGCCTCCACTACATCGCCGGATTGGCCGGCGAGGAATTTTTCCAGCACGGTCCAGATCGGCTTGTGGTTGCGATGAAACGCCGCCGCATCGAGACGGCCGTCCGCTTCGACCGGCCGGCCATCCTTACCGAACTCTACAACAAACTCAGCCACCTCAACCTCGCCAAAACCGCTTGAGCCGGACCGTTACGCGCGGAGCGTCACTTCAGCTCGCCACAATAGATTTCTTTCAGCACCTGCAGCAGACGCAGCGCGCGCTGGTCGGCCACACGATAATGCAGGGTCTGCGAGGCCCGCCGGAATTCCACCAGGCCATCGGCGCGCAGCTTCGCCAGATGCTGCGACAACGCCGACTGGCTCAGCTTCACGACGTCAACCAATTCCCCCACCGTCATCTCGCCGCGCACGGCCAGGAAGCAGAGGATCAGCAGGCGCTTCTCGTTGGCAAGCATTTTGAGGAGTTGCGCCGCGTCGCCCGCCTGCTTCGCAAGCTTCTTCAGCGCCGCCGCATCGCTGGCGCTGGGGGCGAATTTAGTCTGTTCGGCAACCGTCACGCCTGCTGTCATAACCTCGTTTCCATAATGGTTTTCCGCACCTGCGTAGCGCGGATATCATAGCACTGCTTCGCAGTAATTTAGAATTGACTAAATTAGCAAATATGGATACTGGTTCAAAAAAGCAAGAAATAATGCGGCTGACCGGCCGCGAGGGGAAGAAACCATGCGGCGCAACCCTTTCCGCGACAGAGATATTCTCTCGGGCTCGCTTCAGCCGATAGGCCGGCGCGGCTTTCTCGGCCTGGGCGCGGCGCTGACCGGCAGCCTCGCCATTGGCGCCCGCGCGGCGAATGCCGACCCGATGCCGGCATCTCCTCCCGCCGACGCGCCCTGGTCGCAATCGATCGGCGCCGGCGTGGTGGATCGGCCCTACGGCAGGCCCGCCGATACCGAAGCCTCCGTCATCCGGCGCAACGTTCCCTGGCTGACTGCCGGCACGGAATCCTCCGTGAGCTTTTCGCCGCTGCAGGATCTGCACGGCATCATCACGCCGAACGGGCTGTTCTTCGAACGCCATCATGCCGGGCGGCCCGATATCGATCCGTCGCAACACAAGTTGATGATCCACGGCCTCGTCGAGCGTCCGCTGATCCTGACCATGAAGGACATCCAGCGCTTCCCGCAGGTCACGCGCGTTCATTTCATCGAATGCCCGGCCAATGGCGGCATGGAGTGGCGCGCCGCGCAGATGAACTCGCTGCAGTTCAGGCACGGCATGATCAGCTGCGCCGAATGGACCGGCGTCAGGCTGTCGACGCTGCTGGAAGAAGTCGGCGTCAAGAAAGAGGCGAAGTGGGCGATGGTCGAAGGCGCCGATGGCGCGCACATGAACCGCAGCCTGCCGCTCGACAAATGCCT
>PNLC01000298.1 GCA_013822885.1 Bradyrhizobium sp. | reverse complement strand
TTTGCAGCGTGATCTTCGATTCCCTCAGGATCTCGTCCTTCCACGCCAGCAGCTTCGCGCGAAAATAGTCGCGCTGGCGGTCGTTCATGAAAGGCTCTTTTTCGGAGGGTCGATAATTCTTCAACTTTTCCAAGGTCAGCCCATCTTCGCGTGCAAGGCGGGACGGAAAATGGTCCGTCCGCGCGCGCCTTATATAGCGGAGGGTTGTGACAGACAATATCGTCTATCCCCTTGGGAACACCGCTCCCAAGGCCTTGCACAGGCAAACTTATCGGCCGGCCGCTCGATCTAGTAGCCGACGGTGAAGCGGCTGCGGACATGGGCCGGGCGCTCGATTTCGTCGGCGAGTGCAACTGCGAAATCCTCAAAGGAAATCCAGCTTTTTCCGTCGGAAGCGGTCAAAAGCTGGTCGGTTCCGAGCCGGAACCTGCCGGTCCGCTCGCCAGCCACAAACAGTGCCGACGGCGACAGAAAGGTCCAGTTCAACTCCTTTTCGGCCCTGAGCAGGTCGAGAAATGCAGCCCCCTTCTCGGCTTCCGCCTTGTATGCCACGGGAAAGGCGGGGGCGGTCACCAGCCGGACGCCCGGGGCCACTTCGAGGCTGCCTGCACCGCCGACGACGAGGTAACGGCCCACCTTCGAATCCCTCGCAGCCCCGATCAGCTTGAGGGGATCGCTGGCGAGAAAGTGGACCGAACTGATCGCCGCATCGTGACCAGCCAGCAGGCCGGTGAGCGCCGCCTGGTCCATGAGGTCGCCTTTCGTCGGCGTGACGTTGGCCAGGACCGCGATCCTTTCGGGATTGCGGGCGATGGCGGTGACAGCATGGCCGCGGCGGGCGAGTTCGGCGGTGATGCGCGAGCCGGCATTGCCGGACGCGCCGATGACGGCGATTTTCATGGAAGTCTCCCTTGTGAACCGCTGATGCGGTATCCAATGGTGACTAGATAGCGAAAAGGATGTAGGTGTTAAGAGAGAACTTTTGGGTCACCTGATTACGCCGGAGTAACCGCCGTGAAATCCGCCAACGCCAAAATTCCGAACGCCTATTCCGCCGATTGTCCAACGCGCCAGATCCTCGATCGCGTCGGTGACAAATGGGCGGTCCTCATCCTGATTCTTGTCCGGGACGAGCCCATGCGTTTCAATGCGTTGCGCCGCACGATTGAAGGGATCTCACAGAAAATGTTGAGCCAGGTTCTGAAGTCGCTTGAGCGCGACGGACTGATCAGGCGCCGCGCAATTGCGACCGTGCCGGTGACCGTCGAATATTCGATCACGCCGCTCGGCACCACGCTGGCCAGTGCCGTCGATCCCCTGCGCGACTGGGCCGAAAATAATCTGAAGGAAGTGTTGAACGCGCAGCGCCGCTACGACGCGCAGCGCAAATCGATCGCGGCTTAGGTCAGCCGTCCAGCGACGTGCGAACGAACTAGAACCGTCCCGCCTTGGCCAGTTCCACTTCGACGCGAAGTTCGATCTCGGACAGCACGGAATCGAGGCCGGGATCGCCGGAGGAGGATTTCAGGTTGGCGGCGGCATCGCGCAGCCGGTTCACCGTGGAAGCATCGAGGTTGCCGGAGAGCAGCCCGATCTTGAGTTCGTCTAGCACGTCGAGCGCGCCCCTGCCCCGCGCCACCGAACGCTTGCGGCGCTCGGTCGGATCCTCGACGCCCTGCATGGCAAGCAGCGCATCGATGCTGCCGGCGGCCTTCGGCGCCGTCGCAGAGCGCGGCTCCTCGGGCGTGGCCGGCGTCTCCGGCAACGAGAAGCCGGTCGAACTGGTTCGCCGCGTGTGGCTGGCGGGCGATCCAAGCGTGGTGCCGTTGGGTCCGTAGATGCGCATGGTGATGATTCCGCCGGTGGAATGAGCGGAGCTTCGCCTCGTTATGGTTAATGACGCGTAAACGACCCGGCAAAATCTGCCGTGCTCCGGCAGTTTCGCCCATCGTGGTGAAGCCACTGCGGTTCGCCATCCCAAAGAATAGCAAGCAACATCAGGGCATTGCTCCCGCAAAGCGAAGTGGCACGGGGCTCGCATAGTTAATGGCGGACCATCGTCATGGGAGTGGCGCAGCGGTCCGGTAGATGACCTCGAGGGGAGCACAGGATGCCCGGCATCCGTTCGGCAAACGCATTTTGGGTGGCCTGCGCCGCGCTGCTGGCGCTGGCGCTAACGCCCTCGTCCGCAGGCGCGACCTCGCGGATCAAGGATCTCGCCAATATCGAAGGCGTGCGACAGAATCAGTTGATCGGCTACGGCCTCGTCGTCGGCCTCAACGGCACCGGCGACACGCTGAACAACATTCCCTTCACCAAGCAATCGCTGCAGGCGATGCTCGAGCGCATGGGCGTCAACATCCGCGGCGCCACCATCCGCACCGGTAACGTCGCTGCCGTGATGGTCACCGGCAACCTGCCGGCCTTCGGGACGCAAGGCACGCGGATGGACGTTACCGTCTCCGCGCTCGGCGATGCCAAGAACCTGCAGGGCGGCACCCTCCTCGTCACCCCCCTGCTCGGCGCCGACGGCAATGTCTATGCGGTTGCGCAAGGCTCGCTCGCGATTGCGGGTTTCGCGGCCGAAGGCGCCGCCGCCAGCGTCACCCGCGGCGTGCCGACCAACGGCCGGATCCCCAACGGCGCCATCATCGAGCGTGAGATCGAATTCGCACTCAATCGCCTTCCCAATGTCCGGCTGGCGCTGCGCAACGCCGATTTCACCACCGCGAAACGCATTGCCGCCGCAGTCAACGATTTCCTCGGCGTCAAGACCGCCGAGCCGATCGATCCCTCTACCGTACAGCTTTCGATCCCCGCCGAGTTCAAGGGCAATGTCGTCGCCTTCCTGACCGAGATCGAGCAATTGCAGGTCGATCCGGATCTCGCGGCCAAAATCGTGATCGACGAACGCTCGGGCATCATCGTGATGGGCCGCGACGTTCGCGTCGCCACCGTCGCAGTGGCGCAGGGCAATCTCACGGTCTCGATCTCGGAGAGCCCGCAAGTCAGCCAGCCCAACCCGCTGTCACGCGGCCGAACCGTGGTGACGCCACGCACCGGCGTCAGCGTTTCTGAAGACGGCAAGAAATTCGCGGTCGTGAAAGACGGCGTCTCGCTGCAGCAGCTCGTCGACGGCCTCAACGGCCTCGGCATCGGCCCGCGCGACCTCATCAGTATCCTGCAGGCGATCAAGGCCGCCGGCGCGATCCAGGCCGACATCGAGGTGATGTGATGGAAACCAGCCTGATCAACGGCATCAGCGGGTACGCCAAGTCCAGGACTTCGGTGATCAACGGCCGCAACGATCCCCAGTTCGCCGACGCGCTGCAAAAGATTTCGCCTGAGGCGCAGAAGAAAACGCGCGCCAAGGCCGAGGAGTTCGAGGCGATGTTCCTCAACTCGATGTTTTCGCAAATGACCACCGGCGTCAAAGGCGACGGCCCGTTCGGCGATACGACCGGCACCGGCGTCTGGCGCTCGATGCTGACAGACGAATACTCGAAATCCTTCGCCAAATCGGGCGGCGTCGGCATTTCCAACGACGTCTTCCGCACCCTGATCCTGCAGCAAGCCAATCGCGCCGGCTGACGCATAAAGAGAAACCGACATGAACCAGCGTCCTCAAGCAACGTCCGCACCTGCGAAAACGATCTCCACGCCCCTCGAGGCACGCAAGCTCGCTGAAGAGCTGATGGAGGTGATGAGCGCCCTGCTCGGCCTCATCGAGCGTGAAACCGAACTGGTGCGCGCCGGCCAGATCCGCGAAGCGATGCGGCTGGAAGGTCAGAAGGGCGCGTTGTCGGGCCGCTACATGGTCGCCGTCGAAACCCTGAAGAACGCACAAAAATATCTGGCACAGGTCTCGCCGGAATTGCTGACCACGCTGCGGCGGCATCACGACACCTTCCGCGCCATGCTGCAGATCAACCTCACCGTTCTTGCAACGGCGCATGCGGTTTCCGAGGGTATCGTGCGCGGCGTCAACAACGAGATGCAGCGCAAGAACATCCCGAACACCTACACGGCCTCGGGACAGCGCACGGCGCCCGGACCGCGCAACATCCGCCCGCTTGCGGTCAGCCGCTCGCTGTAGCGATTGCGGCTTCCGGTTCGTTACAATTTTAGCAAAATTTACGCGGCCGCGTCAGCGCGAGGTTTAGCGTATTCCCTAACACCGCGTTGAGAGATCGCGGGCTATATTGCGGAAGACGAGGGGTTGGGATTTGACTCGCAGCAAGCCTGGAGGCTGCCATGAGTACAGATTTCAACATCAAACCGGTGGGGGCACCGGTTGCCGCGCCGGTCGTTCAGCATGTGAGCGACGCGGCGCAACACGCAGTCGCAACCCAACTGCCGCCGAGCAAAAGCGTCTCGGCAGCGGATGCGCCTTCGCGCGCCAATATCGATTCCGACGCCGTCCGCGTCTCCATTTCCAGCGCTTCTGTATCGAACCAGGTGGTGATCGATCGCGACACGCGCGCAGTCGTCTATCAGGTCGTCGATACCCGGACGAGCCAGGTGGTCAAGCAGTTTCCCGAGGAAGCCGTGCTGCGCCGCCGCGCCTATTTCCACACCCTCGACCTGACCAGAGACGCGCCGCAACGCCTTAGCGCCACCGACCGCACGGCTTGAGCTGCTTCGGTTCCGGCAAGGCCCGGAACCGGGTGTCGTCGGATACCGGGATGCCTTCTTCCAGGGCGCCGCTTACGAACGCGTCGCGTAAGCCTGGTCCAGATAAGTCTGTCCGCTGGCTGGATCGGTCACCACGTTCTTGATCAGGGCAGTTTTGCTGCCGGTGAGCGTGAACTTGGCGTCGCCGATCCGGAACGCATTGTCCTTGATCAGCACTTCCTGAAACTTGTTGGTCCCGCCGCTCTGGTACTGCACCTTGGCGCGAAACCCCGTGACGTTCGACACTGAGATCTTGAACGTCTTCTGATCGGCAAATTTTCCGGTCCAGTTGCCCTCATAGAGCGCCGGATCGACTGCCACGTAGGGCGTCTTGGTCGGGACCGTCAACCCGACCGTCTTGTAGTTGGCCGCAATGATGCTCATCATGTCGGCCATGGCTATATCTCCGCTGCCCTCACCATACCTCAGGCGCGGCCGGACAGGCCAGCAGCGAGGTTGCAGTTGATGTCGATCAACGGCTTCAGCTTCGCCGGATCCGGGTTCATCTGCATCTCGACCGTCTGCTTCATCACGAATACGCCGATGTTGGCGATGTTCTGACGCACCTCGATCGACTGCTGATTTTCGTCGGTCTGCGCCGCACTCATGAAGATCGACCAAAGCCGGCGATTGAAGAGCAGCGCGCTCTCCATGGCTTGGCCAGGACCGGCCCAGTTGGTCTGGACTTCCTGGAGTTGTCGTGCGGCCTTCAGCAGCGCCTGCGCTTCGATTTCACGGGGGGACGACGTCGTATGCGACGTGCGTGCGTAAGCCTGGGCTGCATTAGACATTCACTAACCTCGGTGAGAGCGGTTCACAGGACGACCGCGTTGACTTCAGGATTCTGCCTAACTTTCTTACAGATCGCGCCTTTAAATATGGTTAGCAACGGTTACCGATTGTGTCAGAAGCCCGGCGAAAATCCATATTTTCAACACCTTGCCCGCCATCCGTTCCGATGGAATTAAAATCGACGCCCAAATTTTTTGCTTCGACGTTTTTTCTGTTGCGACGACAAAAAAGAAAACGGCGGGGTCTCCCCCGCCGTCTCGATTGTTGACGTCGTCTCGCTTAGCGGAGCAGCTGGAGCACGCTCTGCTGGCTCTGGTTGGCCAGCGCCAGCGCGGACACTGCGATCGACTGGCGGGTCGACAGCGCCTGGCTGTTCGCCGCTTCCTCGTTGGTGTCGGCCAGCGTCAGGTTCGACGAGCCGGTCTGCAGCAC
>PNLC01000297.1 GCA_013822885.1 Bradyrhizobium sp. | reverse complement strand
CGCAGCATCTTCTTCGAAGGCAACCGGCGGCGGTGCGACGCAACAGGTCGACGTCGCGGTGGTGGGGGCCGGCTTTGCCGGACTGTACCTGCTGCATCGGTTGCGCAAGGCCGGCTTCAACGCGATCGTGCTGGAAGAGGCCGGCGATGTCGGTGGCACCTGGTACTGGAACCGCTATCCCGGCGCGCGCTGCGACATTCAAACCATCGACTACAGCTACACCTTCGATCCGGAGCTGGAGACCGCGTGGAAATGGTCGGAGAAATACGCCACCCAGCCGGAAATCCTGCGTTACCTCGGCTTCGTGACCGAACGCTATGATCTGAGGTGCGACATCCGCTTTCACACCAAGGTGACAGAGGCGAACTGGGATCAGGCCACGGAGCGCTGGCTGCTCAAGACCGACAGCGGCGCAACGATTTCCTGCCGCTATTACATCATGGCCACCGGCTGCCTCTCCGCGCCGAAGCCGCCGGAGATCGATGGCGTCAAGGACTTCAAGGGCGAGGTCTATTTCACCGGCCGCTGGCCGCATGACGAGGTCAAGCTCGCCGGCAAGCGCGTCGCCGTCATCGGCACCGGCTCATCGGGCATCCAGGCTATACCGTTGATCGCGGAGCAGGCGGCGCAACTGACGGTCTTCCAGCGCACGCCGAATTTTGCCTTGCCCGCGCACAATGGTCCCGCGCCGGCGGATCGCGCTGCCCTGCTGGAAAGCGACCGCGCGACGTACCGCGAGCAGGCTCGCTGGTCGATGGCGGGCGTGCCGTGGCCGCAGCAAACCGCGGTGAGCTGGCAGTTGAGCGATGCCGAGCGCCGCGAGCGGTTCGAGCAGGCGTGGGCCGCCGGCGATCTCGTCTATATCCTGACCCAGCTCTGGGCCGACCAGGGCGTCGATGTCGACGGGAATGCGCTCGTTTGCGAACTGGTGCGCGGGAAGATCCGCGACATCGTGAAGGATCCCGAGACGGCGGCGGCGCTGAGCCCCTTCGATCATCCGTTCGGCGCCAAGCGTCCCTGTCTCGATACCAACTATTACGCCACCTATAATCGCCCGAACGTCACGCTGGTTAACCTGCGGCAGGAGCCGATCAAGGCGATCACGGCGACCGGCATCGCGACGGAAAAGCGCACGTTCGACATCGATGTGATCGTGTTCGCCACCGGCTTCGATGCCATGACCGGCGCAATCATGGCCGTGCATCCGATCACCGGCCGCAACGGCAAATCGCTATCCGACGTCTGGGCCAACGGGCCGCAGACCTATCTCGGTCTCACCGTGGCAGATTTCCCGAACCTCTTCATGATCACCGGGCCCGGCAGCCCGTCCGTGCTGTCGAACATGGCGGTGTCGATCGAACAGCACGCCGATTGGGTCGTCGACCGGTTGATTGCAATGCGCGACGCCGGCTTCACGACGATCGAGGCCACTGAAACGGCGCAGGATGGCTGGGCGCAGCACATGGCCGACTGCGCGTCGTTGACGCTGCACCGGCTGGCGAACACCTGGTACACGGGCGCCAACGTTCCCGGCAAGGCGTGGGGCGTGATGCCGTATTGCGGCGGCGTCGGTCCCTACCGCAGCATCTGCAACGAGGTCGCCGGCCGCGGCTTGCTCGGCTTCAGGCTCACCGGGCCCAATGGTGTGGAGCAATGCAACGACGGCGAGATCGTCCGCCTGCAGCCGGACGTGCGGCTGGTGCTTGGCATGCTGGCGGAGATGAATCTGCCGGCGATCGAGTCGCTCGGCGCGCAGGGGTCGCGCGACTTCGTCAACGAGTTCAACAAGGCCCGTCCCGCGGGACGGCCGGTCGGCGAGGTCGGCGACGGCATGCTGCAGGGCGCCGATGGCCCGCTGCCTTATCGCCTCTATCGGCCGGCGACGCCGGGACCGCATCCGATCGTGGTATATTTCCATGGCGGCGGCTGGGTGTTCGGTGATCAGCAATCCGACGATCCGTTCTGCCGCGACATGTGCCGGCGCACCGGGATGATCTTCGTCAGTGTCGGTTACCGGCATGCACCCGAACATCGCTTCCCGGCGGCCGCGGAAGACGGCTACGCCGCGACGCGCTGGGTTGCCGAGCACGCCGCCGAACTTGGCGGAAAACCAGGTCCGGTCGTGGTTGCCGGCTGGAGCGCCGGCGGCAATGTCGCGGCCGTCACCTGCCAATTGGCGCAAGAACGCGGCGGCCCGCAGATCGCAGGGCAACTCCTGATATGCCCGGTCACCGACAGCTCGTTCGACCGCCCGTCCTATACCGACAATGCGACGGGCTATTTCCTGACGCGCGCGCTGATGTACTGGTTCTGGGACATCTATTGTTCGCCCGCGGACCGCGCCGATCCGCGCGTCTCGCCGCTGCGCGGCAAACTCGAGAATCTGCCACAGGCGCTCGTCGTCACCTGCGAGTTCGATCCGCTGCGCGACGAGGGTGTCGCCTACGCGGAAGCGCTCGCTGCCGCAGGCGTTCCGGTCGAGCAGATCAAGGCCCGCGGCCACATCCATTCGTCGCTGATGATGGTCGACGTGGTGATAACCGGCGTCGGCGCGCGCGCCCAGATGGCGAACGCGCTGCGCCGCTTCGCAGGATTGCCGGAGAGTAAAGGTGAGAGCGTTGGACCGGGCGCGACGGTCCCGCCGCATCAGATCGATGCCGCAGCGGGCTAGGGCGCCTGGGATGAGGATCGTTGACCCGCGTCCCCGGAGCAATCGCGGATCGGGCTAATTCGCTTTTGGTCCAGCCGGGGCCGTCGTCTCTGGCGCGGCTGGCCGCGATCCGCCACCGGTGAAGCGCTCGATGACCGAACGCACAGCGTCGCGGGCCTTGCTGTCCTTGATCGATTCGAGCAACTGCGCCGCGCTGGGCGAGCGGCGGATCAGGCTTTCCGGATCGGGAAATACCAGCGGGTCGTCCCACGGGCCCTGCACCACGAAGGGCAGGTCAAAGCCCTTGTCGCCGCCGGCCGCCGCCGAGGTCAGGCTGGCGACGCCCTTCAGATCGTATTCGCGCGCCGGCACCGAGGCAGTGCCGGTGAGCGTCAGGCGCGTCGTCGCGCCGTCGACGCGGATGTCTTCCACGGTGGCGATGCCATCGTTGAACTTCACTGAAACCGTGAGGTTGTCGTAGGGCGTCGAACCCGAGCGCAAATTGCCGCCGCCGGACAGCGGCCGCCGTTCCAGCCGTTTCAGCAATTGCTCGACGTTGAAGCCCGCGATCGCGCCGTTCTGTCCGGTCAGCGTCGCGTTGCCGTCGAGCGACGAGGCGAGCCCGAACGGACTTGCGCCGGATGCCACCAGCGACAGGTTGAGGTTGCCGCGGCCGGACAGCTTGCTGATGCCGAACAATTCGCTGGAGCAGGCCTGCAGGTCGACGTCGGTAAACTGGAGCTGCGCCTTGACGTCGGCCACCGTATCCGAACGCGCGATTCCGAACGAGCCCTTCGCGACACCGCCATACACGTAGGCCTCGCCGACCGAGAGCGCCAGCGCGCCGTTGCGCAGATTGGCGCCGATGGCGGTGCGGCCGAGTTTGGTCGCGCCGACCGTGACCCGCGCCGCCGACAGGCGCATGTCGAGGTCGGTGGCGGAGAGCGACGTGAGGTCGAACAATTGCCGGTTCCAGTCGCGCGCGCCGCTGGCGAGCAGGCGTACAGTGGAGATGTAGGGCGTGAAATCGAGGTTGCCGGCGGCCAGCGTCGCCTGCAGCGTCTGGCGGCCGTTGTTGGAGAACGTCATCACGCCCTCGGCGACGTTGCCGTCGAGTTCGACGTTGACGTTGGTCAGCGCGATCGAGGCGCCGACGAGATTGGCGCGGGCCTTCAGCGCGAAACGTCCGAAGCCGCCGCTGCCGGGCGGTTGCTGTCCCGCCCAGCGCAGCGCGTTGCGCAGCGACGGGCTGTCGACGGTGACGACGCCGTCCATCATCAGGCTGGTGCGGTTGGCGACCGAACCGTCGAAGGCGAGCTTGATCGGCGCCGAGACCAGCCGCGCCTTCAGGCCGGAGCGGTCGCCCGACAGCATCGCGACGAAGTCGCCGGCCGAGATCGAGCCGTCGACGCGTTCGCCGCGCCAGTCGAACTGTCCGGTCGCCGCGAACGAGCGCGAGATCGACGGCCACGCCAGCGACAGATCGATATCGCCGAGCTGTTCGGTGACCTGGTTGGCGGCGTCCTCATATTTGAGCACGCCGTCCTGAATCCTGATTTCCGAGAACGACACCTGGTTCTCGGCGCCGGGCTTCATGGTGCGCGCTATTCGCTCGACAAACGGCGTCCAGTTGCTCTCGCCATGGCTGTCCCTGACGACGCGGATGTGCGGCCGCAGCATCATGACGTCGGCGATCTCGAACCTGCGCAGCAATAACGGCAGCAGCCTCAAATTTGCGGTCAGCACGTCGACCTGCAGCGCCGGGTCGGCGGTGCCGCCCTTCAGGCCGACATCGTGGAAGGAAACGTAGCTGCCGGGAAACACCGAAACATCGATGTTGCCCGTTACCACCAGATCGAGACCGGTCACGGCGCGGATCTGTGCCTCGACCGCCTGCCGCAGCGCATCCCGGTTCAGGAACCAGGAGGTGCCGATCAGGCCGATCAAAACCACGCCGAACAGTGCCGCTACCGGCATTCCCAGGCGCTTCATTCCTTGGGCCATGGTCAATGACATATCCGGATCTGATTAAACCGAATTCGGGTGAGATGTAAGGCTGTTGATGAGGGCAGGGGCACATCGCTAAGCCCATGCCAGCCCACACTATTTGAAGCGCTTTCTTGACGCTTTCAAGGCCGCGGCGACCCCCGGGGGTGGGGGCGGCGCCCGATATCCCCTGTCATTGACGCACCGCGAACATTTCGCCTAATAATTCCTGATAATGGCGGCTTTTCGCCACCCTCGATCAGGTCGTGTTTTCATGAACAAGGTTTACCCTGACGCCAAATCGGCACTCGATGGCGTGCTCAAGGACGGCATGATGATCATGTCGGGCGGTTTCGGTCTGTGCGGCATTGCCGAGACCCTGTCGGATGCGATACGCGATTCCGGCGTCAAGAATCTGACCGTCATCTCCAACAATGCCGGCGTCGACGGCATCGGCCTCTCCCGGTTGCTGGAAACGCGGCAGATCAGGAAGATGATCTCGTCCTATGTCGGCGAGAACAAGCTGTTCGCGCAGCAATACCTCGCCGGCGAGCTGGAACTCGAATTCAATCCGCAGGGCACGCTGGCCGAGCGCATCCGCGCCGGCGGCGCCGGTATCCCGGCTTTCTACACCAAGACCGGCGTCGGCACGCTGATTGCCGAAGGCAAGGAAGTGAAGGAATTCGACGGCGAGAAGTACATCATGGAGCGCGGCCTGTTCGCCGATCTCGCCATCGTTCACGCCTGGAAGGGCGATACCGCCGGGAACCTCGTCTATCGCAAGACCGCGCGCAACTTCAATCCGATGATGGCCACCGCTGCGAAGGTCACCGTCGCCGAGGTCGAGCACCTGGTGCCGGCCGGCGAGATCGATCCGGACCACATCCACACCCCCGGCATTTTCGTCAAGCGCATTATCGAAGTGGGCACCGGCAACAAGCGGATCGAGTTTCGCAACACGCGTCCGCGTCCCGCGGCATAAGCGCGACACAGGAGAACTGACAATGGCCTGGACCCGTGAACAGATGGCTGCGCGTGCCGCAAAGGAGTTGCGCGACGGCTATTACGTCAACCTCGGCATCGGCATTCCGACGTTGGTTTCCAACTACATCCCCGAGGGCATCGACGTCAGCCTGCAGAGCGAGAATGGCATGCTCGGCATGGGCCCGTTCCCCTATGAGGGCGAGGAAGACGCCGACCTCATCAACGCCGGCAAGCAGACGGTGAGCGAACTGCCCGACACCAGCTATTTCTCTTCGGCGGAATCGTTTGGAA
>PNLC01000296.1 GCA_013822885.1 Bradyrhizobium sp. | reverse complement strand
TTTCCCTGCGCCTGGTGGCTCGGCTTCTGGACCCCCCTTGGCGCGGTGGGCGTCTGGGTCGGGCTTTCGGTCGGAACCGCAGTTTATGCCGTTCTTCTGCTGCTGCGGTTCCGTTCGATGGCGAACCGATTCGGGAAGCCATGATGGCTCGCGCCAGCTATCTGCCGGCCCTGGCGCTCACGGCCTGCTTGCAGGGTTCCGACAAAGCGTCGAAATTGTCATTCAGACATTTGCGGACACGACCACCGCCCGGACTGATCCCGGAGCAAAGCCGCGAATAGTCAGCCTTGCAGGCCTGCCGGGCTTCGCTACGCGTGTCCTGCGCCGAAACCCGCGACAAGAGAAGCGCCAGCGTTCCGATCAGGCAGGCCGCGGCAAGCGCCGACCGCACGACGATAACGCTGGGCCGTGAAAACGTCCTTGGGCGTCCGACTCCAAAGATCACTCGCTGCACCATGATGTATCCATCTCCCTCAATTCACCGATGTCGATGTAGATGATACGCTCGAGGGGAAGAAAACCTTCGCGCTGCCTGCGATACTCAGCGAAGAAACCCGCCGACGAGTTGACGTCGTCCTTTCGGAGAAATCTGCTCCAGCATTTCGACGAAAGTTTCGATCACGGTGTCGCCGATCTTCAGCCGCTTGTCGCGCGCATCCTTCACCGCCAATCGCAGCGCGGCCCGGTCCAGTTCGGGTTGCGCGACCAACTGCATGGTCTTCAGCAGCGCCCGGGTATATTCCGCCTGCATCGGCGCGATTTCCGCCTCCTTGCCGCGATAGATGCGCCACAGGACTTCCGCATCATCCTTCGGCAATCTCTCCGCAACCCGCTCGATCATGCGAAGCGGTACCCCGGCCCCGGCGGGAGTCCAGCCGGGCCGCAACCACTGCACCGAAACATAGGTCGCAAACACCACGTTGCAGCAGAGCGAAGCCAGTAAAAGCCAGCGCGTCGTGGCGAGCGAAGTTGGCCGCAGTTTCATTGCAGGCCTCCCAGGGAAAGGGTGGAACTATCGAAGACCATGCTGACCACTGCCACGGCATCCGGTGGCCCCTGGCGGTACGGAAGCGATCCCGCAAGCCAGAGCCCCACCAGCGCGGAGCAAACCAGACTGGTCGCAGGGAATAGCGAGGACGGGCGCAGGCCGCGGCGATACCACGGCAGCTTGCGGTCTGCAGCCGCCATCCGCTGCAGCACTGCGAAGCCGGCACGGCCGGCACGGCCTTCGTCCACCTTGGGCGCGAGCGAAAACAGTCGATCCAGCCGAAGCTGTTCATCGAGAATGCCTGCGGCTTGTTCGTCCGCCGCCATTTCACGCGCAGCGTCTTGCATGGCCGCCGGCCAACGATCGATATTGCCGCCCCAGGTCCCGGCCAGTTGCCTGAATTGTTCGAGTGTCATGCGCACCTCCCGGTATCCTGAATTTTCTGGACGTTTTGCTTAAGCGCGGCGCGAGCCCTGCCAAGCAGGGACTCGAACGCCTTGGCGCCGAGACCCATCGCGTGAGCGGCATCCTCTCCGCTGAGCCCTTCCATGTGGAACAGCGCGATGGCGGCGCGTTGTCGCTCCGGAAGATCGGCCATCGCCCACT
Source organism: Bradyrhizobium sp. (assembly GCA_013822885.1). GTDB lineage: Bacteria > Pseudomonadota > Alphaproteobacteria > Rhizobiales > Xanthobacteraceae > Bradyrhizobium. Next base: position 4,357 of record PNLC01000296.1, on the reverse strand, counting down.
CCAGGATCCGGCGTTCCTCGTCGGCGATCACACGTTCGACCGGCTCGGGATCATCGGACCGCACATCCGCCGCTTCGTCGATCGGCGAGTGCTGCCGGCGCGGCGTCCGGTCGAACGCAAGATTGAGCACGATCCGGTACAGCCAGGTCGTGAACCTCGCAATCTCGGGATCGAACGAAGCCGCACGGCTCCATACCCTCAAGAATGCTTCCTGACCGATGTCGTCGGCTTCGCCGGGATCGCGCACGATGCGCTGGGCGACACGAATGGCACGCGGCATGTGACGACCCATCAGGATACGGAAGGCATGGTGCTGGCGCGCGGAGACCGCCGCCATCAACGCCTCATCCGATGGGTCTTCCACCATCCCTGCCAGTACCTCGTCTGCCCGCCCAGCGCGGCGGCGCGTGCCGTCGATCGACAATCCATACCTTATCAGCAGGGGAGCCATTGATCTGACATGACGCATGGTCGCCAGGGCAGCAGTTCAGAAATGCCAGTGAACGCCGGCACGCAATGTGTGGCTATCCAGTTTCGATTCCCGCGATGGAAAGGTGGTCGCGCCAATGGTCTGCGCGGCCAGCGTCGAGGCGCCGTAGTTGTCGTACAGATATTCCAGCCTCACGCTCGCCTGTGGCGCGATGCGATACTCCACGCCACCTCCGAGCGTCCAGCCGATGCGTGTGTCGCTCCATGCAGCTACCGCACCGGTGCCATTGTCGATCGCCTTGTTGTCGACACCCGCCAGCGCGAGGCCGCCCGCCACGAAAAGCAGCGTGCGATCGAATGCGTAGCCGACGCGCGCGCGCCAATGGCTGTTCCAGTCGATGGTCGACTGCAACTGGGCGATCGACGGATCCGGAGCAAATCCGGTGTTGATGGTCGCCCTGGCGTCGACAAAACTCAGGTCGCCTTCCAGACCGCCGACGAAGCGCCCCCATTGCATCGAATAACCTGCCGACAAACCGCCTGAGAAGCCCTTTGGATCGACGAAGTGAAATTCGCTCGCGCCGGGAAACGACGTTTCGCTGCGGCCGGAGATGTACCCTGCCTGCGCGCCGATATACGGCCCGGCCCAGTTCGGGAATGCCGCTACGGCCGGCTGTGGCGCCGGTGCGGTTGGCACCCTGAGATCGGCCGCCCTACTTTGTGTCATACTGGCCAAAGCTGCCATCAGCGCCACCGCAATCCCGCTTTTCATATCGACTTCCCCAGATGACACGCGGCGCTGAATGCGCCTCACATGGGGAATACGGCCCAGGGCAGCTTTTCCTTCGAGGACTTGTCACTTTTTTGAAACCGGGCCGGAAAGTCCTGAGCCGGCCGTCCTGCAAGGGATCTGGCGCTGGCCACTCTTCTGCCCTTGCGCTTCCGTCGAATGGCGAGGAAGCTCGCCTTCCGATGAAAGTCCACGAAATTGCCCCCGCCGTCGATGCCAATGCCCTGTTGTCCGGCGCGCAGTTCGCCGACGCCTTTCAGATTGCGATCGACGATCGCGATCTCGACGCTCGCCGCGCGGCCGAGCGCATGATGGCGCGGCAGCCGCGATGGGCCGAAGCGCTGCTGTCGATGCGCAATTTCCTCGTCGCCCCGTTGGGTCTTAAGACGTCGGGCGCTAGCCCGGGGAGGCCTCGGGACATGATCGGGATCTTTCCGGTCGTGAGCGAAACGCCCGAACGCCTCATTGCCGGCTTCAACGACCGCCATCTCGATTTTCGCGTCGTGGTGGATGTGACGCCGCCAGGCAATGTCAGGCAGGTGACGGCCACCACGCTGGTCAAGACGCACAATTGGCTCGGCCGGATTTATCTCGCGATCATCATGCCGTTTCATCGGCTGATCGTGCCGGCCCTGCTGCGCCAGGTCGCGAGTTGAGGCGCCGTACGTTGCGGTCTCGCTAACTGGGTCGGACCTTCGCACTACTCTTTGTCGTGGCAGGCTCTTCGCACCAGTCGGCACGGCAACGGTCAAGATCCCTGAGATTCTGCCGCATCTGCTCCAGCGAAAATCCCAGCGCGAAGAACCGCTCCGCGACATCGACGGGCACGCCGCGGATCAAACCATCGGTCCGCAACGCGGCGACTTCGGCGGCATAGGCCTGCAGCGCCGCGTCGACGGGCTGAATGTCCGCCGCGCCGCGGCCGTTTCGCAAGGCTGCGGCCGCATTGTTCATATAGCCGACGATCGCGTTGCTGACGTCGGACAATGGTCGCGCCAGCCTTGCCTGCACATTGGCGGGCAGCGGCACCACGCTGGCGCGCCCGATCATCACGACATCATGACGCAGGCGCTGGATGGTCCGCAGCAACGGGCCGGTATCAGGTCCCGAGGACAGGTGCGTCGCGCGCTCGCGCTCGGCTTCGAGGCCGGTCGCATGGAGGCTCGCCATCGCGGTGCCGATGCCATCCTGAATGCGATGCAGGGCGTCGTTGTCGAGCCCGCGCGTCAGGCCAGCGAGCAGTTCGGCAAATGCGGCGGCCAGCAATTCCAGAAGCTGAGCCGAATTGATGCGGATCTGGCTGATCGCCCGCGACGGCAATACCAGGTATGAAGCCACAAGCCCGGTCACCGCGCCGACGGCGACTTCCAAAAGCCGATCGATAGTGGAATCCAGCGGATTGGTGTGGTTCATCGCCGGCACCAGCAGCACGATCACGGCCGTCACCGTGGCGGTGCTCAGGCTCGGATTGATGGCGCCGATGAAAGCCAGAGGCCCCACCGCCAGCACCAGGAGCGCCAGCAATCCGCCCTCGCCGGAATGCGGAATGAGTACCGCAATGGCGCCGCCATAGACCGCGCCGCCGATCGTGCCGAGCATGTAGTCGCGGGTCGCCTTCAGGGACCGGCCGACGCTCATCTGGGTGACGATCAGCGCAGTCAATACCGCCCATAACGGCAGCATCAGATGCAACGCTCTGGCGATCGCATAGGCCGCGACCGCGGCGACGGCGAGCCGGACCGCGAGCGCCAATTGCGTCTTTCGGCCCGTGAGCGATCCAAGCATGCGTTTTACGAAGACCATCATGCGCCGCATTCCGGAATTTGCATGCCACGCCTGTGCTAGGACACAGGCAAGGCTGGTGTCCGCGACGGGAAGGCAGCTTGAAAGCCGAGGCACGTCCGCCTACCGTGCACGGCAAATACGAGGAAACACGATGGCCAACGAAACCGCAACGCTCGCAGCCTATGTCGCCGACCTGAAATTCGTGGACATCCCGCCGCAAGTCCTGGAGCGTGCCAAGGTGCTGACGCTCGATTTCCTCGGCAGCACGATCCGGGCGCGGCGCGATGCGGAGTCCACGCCTTCGCTGCTCAAGATGCTGGAGGCGCTGGCGCTGGACGGCAAGGGTGAATCGACCGTGTTCGGCGACAGCAAGACCTGGACGCCCGCGGTCGCTGCGCTGCTCAACGGCGCACTCGGCCATTCGCTTGATTTCGACGACACCCATGCCGACTCTTCGCTGCATCCGAGCGCGCCTGTGGTGCCGGCGGCCTTCGCCGTCGGCGAGATGGTCGGCGCTTCCGGCCGCGACGTGCTCACCGCGATCGTGGCCGGCTATGAAGTGTGCTGCCGGCTCGGCAACGCGCTCGATCCGACTTCGCATTACGCCCGCGGTTTCCATCCGACCGCAACCGCGGGCACCTACGGCGCCGCTGCCGCCGCGGGAAAATTGTTCGGCCTGTCGAAGGACCAGATCATTTCAGCCTTTGGCGTTTCCGGCAGCCAGGCCGCAGGCTCGCTGCAGTTCCTCGTCAACGGCGCCTGGAACAAGCGCTACCAGGTCGGCGCCGCCGCGATGAACGGCGTCATCGCCGCGACGCTGGCGCGCAAAGATTTCATCGGCTCCACCGAATCGGTGGAAGGCAAGCACGGCCTGCTGGTCGGCTACACCGACGACGCGCATCCCGACAAGGCGACCGCCGGCCTTGGCAAGACCTATGAAACCCTGAAGATCGGCGTAAAGCCCTATCCGAGCTGCCGCTATACCCATGCGGCGCTGGATGCACTGATCGCGATGCGCCGGGAACACAATCTGACGCCCGACCAGATCAAGCGCGTCGAGATCGGCCTGCATCGCAACGGCATCACGCTGACCGGCGATGCCGCCACCAAGCGCCATCCGACCTCGATCGTCGGCGGGCAGTTCTCGATGTTCTTCACGGGCGCGCTGGCGCTCGATCAGGGCCGTTTCGGCTGGGACGATTACGAGCGGCTCGGCGATGCCGCCGTCAATGCGCTGGCCGACAAGTTCGACGTGGTGCAGGACGACCGCCTCGAGATCGGCCGCACCCATCCGTTCGGCGCACGCGTCTCCATCACCACCGACGACGGCGTGCATGAGCGGCTCTACGCCGA
>PNLC01000295.1 GCA_013822885.1 Bradyrhizobium sp. | reverse complement strand
CGCGTGGCTAGCGGCAAACCCGCGTCCGGCGAGGACGCGCTGATCGCGCGCTATTTCCGGCCGCTTGCGACCGACCCGGGCGCCTTTGGTCTCGACGACGATGCCGCGGCGCTCAAGCCCGGTGGCGACGACATTGTCGTGACGACAGACGCCATCGTCGAAGGCGTACACTTCCTGCCCGACGATCCGCCCGATACGGTCGCGCGCAAGGCGCTACGGGTGAACCTCAGCGATCTCGCCGCGAAGGGCGCCACGCCGGCAGGCTTCGTGCTGACGCTGGCCTTGCGCAACGCCGACGAAGCCTGGCTCAAGCCGTTCGCGGCGGCGCTCGGCGAGGATGCCGTACAATTCAAATGCCCGCTGCTGGGGGGCGACACGGTCTCCACGCCGGGGCCGCTGATGGTCTCGGTCACCGCATTCGGCCGTGTGCCGCCGGGCCAGATGGTTCACCGCAGCGGGGCGAAGCCCGGTGACCACGTGATGGTTACCGGCACGATCGGTGATGCGGCGCTGGGGCTTGCCATCCTCAAGGGCGGCAAGATCCACGCTGCGACGACCGACACAGCCGCGCGCGAGACGCTGGTCGGGCGTTATCGCGTTCCGCAGCCGCGTGTGGTCATGGCGGAGATCGTTCGGGCCTATGCCAGCGCGGCGATGGATGTGTCCGACGGCCTTGCCGGTGATCTGGCCAAGCTCTGCGGCGTGTCTGATGTTTCCGCCGCGATCGATCTGGGCTCGATCCCGCTGTCCGATACGGCGAGGGATCTGGTGTCGCGCGGCATTGTCGGACCGGAGACGCTGATTGCCGGCGGCGACGATTACGAGATCCTGTGCACGGTCGCGGAGGATCGCGTCGAGGCGTTCGCGCTAGCTGTAAAGCGCGCCGGAGTACCGGTGAGTTCCATCGGGACGGTTGTCGCGGGAAGCGCCGCGCCGAAGTTCATCGACAGGCAGGGCAGGGAAATCGCGCTGGAACGGCGCTCCTACAGCCATTTTTGATGATAGCCCGCCGCTGCGTTTATTTGGCGCCAGCCATTGCAATTCTGTGGAAAACCTATAGGTGTAGGACCATTCGATTACCGCCGTGCCTTTTTGAACGCGCCCCGAGGGGCTTCTTTCCAGAGACATCGTCGAGAACGGATTTGAATCCGCGCGATCGCCGCGCGGAATGAAAGCCTATGTGCTTTGGAGATAAAATGGCTACGGGAACAGTGAAGTGGTTCAACGGTCAAAAGGGTTTCGGTTTCATTGAGCCGAGCGATGGCAGCAAGGATGTGTTCGTTCACATCTCCGCCGTCGAGCGCGCCGGCCTCAGCGGTTTGGCCGAAGGTCAGAAGGTTCAGTTCGAACTCAAGACCGACAAGATGCGGGGCAAGGTGAGCGCGGAAAATCTGTCGCTCGCCTAAAGGCCTCGAAACGGTCGTTTCACGGATGTACTGGAATGGCTCGTGAGCCCGCTCGATCCCGATGGGATTGGGCGGGCTCTTGTATTTCTGGCCGACGGCAAACCCCGGCGACGATAGCCCGGCGCTTTGGCCTGTGATTCCTTTCGAAAATCGACCAATTCTGGCTCCCGCGGCGTTGCGCCGGGGGGACGATTTTGGCATGGTCCGGCCGATTTGAGGCCGCCCTTTGGGCAGGGAAGGCCTCCTTTTTATGCGTCCTCCGCGATCGCGGTGAAGGCGCGGGGTGGAACAAAAAAAGCTGAGGCAAATTCAATGACAGCATTGTGGGTGATTGTGCTCTGCGGAGCGCTTTCGATCGTTTACGCCGCCTGGGCAACGTCTTCCGTACTCAAAGCGGACGCCGGCAACGCGCGCATGCAGGAGATTGCGGCTGCGGTGGCCGAGGGCGCGCAGGCCTATCTCAAGCGCCAGTACATGACGATCGGCATGGTCGGTATCGTGATCTTCGCGCTGCTGGCCTATTTCCTCGGCATGCTGGTCGCGATCGGGTTCCTGATCGGCGCCGTGCTGTCGGGCGCCGCCGGCTTCATCGGCATGAACGTCTCGGTTCGCGCCAACGTCCGCACCGCGCAGGCCGCCACGACCTCGCTGGCCGGCGGTCTCGAACTGGCCTTCAAGGCTGGCGCCATCACCGGCATGCTGGTTGCGGGTCTGGCGCTGCTCGGCGTCACCATCTACTTCGCCTATCTCACCCAGGTCCTGGGACTGAAGGCCAACGATCGCGTCGTCGTCGATGCGCTGGTGGCGCTCGGCTTCGGCGCCTCGCTGATCTCGATCTTCGCCCGTCTCGGCGGCGGCATCTTCACCAAGGGCGCCGACGTCGGCGGCGACCTCGTCGGCAAGGTCGAAGCAGGCATTCCCGAGGACGATCCGCGCAACCCGGCGACCATCGCCGACAACGTCGGCGACAATGTCGGCGACTGCGCCGGCATGGCCGCCGACCTGTTCGAGACCTATGCGGTGACCGCGGTCGCCACCATGGTGCTGGCCGCGATCTTCTTCGCGACCTCGCCGCTGCTGGTCCCGATGATGACCCTGCCGCTCGCCATCGGCGGCGTCTGCATCATCACCTCGATCATTGGCACCTTTTTCGTCAAACTCGGTTCCAACCAGTCCATCATGGGCGCGCTGTACAAGGGCCTGATCGCGACTGGCGTCCTGTCGCTGGTCGGCGTCGCGGTCGTGGTCTACTGGCTGATCGGTTTTGACACGCCGCTGCGCGCGGGCAATGCATCGTTCACCGGAGTAACGCTGGTTTGGTGCGGCATCGTCGGCCTCGTGGTCACCGGCCTGATCATCTGGATCACCGAATACTACACCGGCACCGACTATCGCCCGGTGAAGTCGATCGCGGCGTCCTCGGTCACCGGCCACGGCACCAACGTGATCCAGGGTCTGGCGATCTCGATGGAATCGACCGCGATGCCCGCGATCGTCATCATCGCCGGCATCCTCATCACCTACAGCTTTGCCGGCCTGTTCGGCATCGCGATTGCGACCACGACGATGCTGGCGCTGGCCGGCATGATCGTGGCTCTCGACGCCTTCGGCCCGGTCACCGACAACGCCGGCGGCATTGCCGAAATGGCCGGCCTGCCCAAGGAGGTCCGAAAGGCCACCGACGCGCTCGACGCGGTCGGCAACACCACCAAAGCGGTCACCAAGGGTTACGCGATCGGCTCCGCCGGTCTCGGCGCGCTGGTGCTGTTCGCAGCCTACAATGAAGACCTCAAGTTCTTCATCGCCAACGCCGCGAAGTATCCCTACTTCCAGGGCGTGCTGCCCGACTTCTCGCTCAACAACCCCTACGTCGTGGTTGGCCTGCTGTTCGGCGGCCTGCTGCCGTATCTGTTCGGCGCGATGGGCATGACCGCCGTCGGCCGAGCGGCTGGCGCGATCGTCGAGGAAGTGCGGCGTCAGTTCCGCGAGAAGCCCGGCATCATGCAGGGCACCGACAAGCCGGACTACGGCAAGGCCGTCGACCTGCTGACCAGGGCGGCGATCAAGGAAATGATCATTCCGTCGCTGTTGCCGGTACTGTCGCCGATCTTCGTCTACTTCGTGATCTACGCGATCGCGGGCGGTGGCGCGGCCGGCAAGTCGGCGGCATTCTCCGCGGTCGGCGCGATGCTGCTCGGCGTGATCGTCACCGGTCTGTTCGTCGCGATCTCGATGACCTCGGGCGGCGGCGCCTGGGACAACGCCAAGAAATACATCGAAGACGGTCACTACGGCGGCAAGGGCTCCGACGCGCACAAGGCGGCCGTGACCGGCGACACCGTCGGCGATCCCTACAAGGATACGGCCGGCCCCGCCGTCAACCCGATGATCAAGATCACCAACATCGTGGCGCTGCTGCTGCTGGCGATCCTCGCGCACTGAGCGGCGATCGACTGATCAAAAGAAACCCCGCGGTGCGAACCGCGGGGTTTTCGATTCTGTGGGAAGCTAAACCACCCGCATATTCAACGAATCCGCAGAGACTGGCGGACAACATGGAGATTGATCGATGTCGCTGTCATCCGCCCGAAACTATGCGCTCCGCGCCTCCAAGTCGCAGGATCAGAAGGAGGCCGCCGAACTATTGTCAAAAGCGATCCTGGAATTGGCGATGTCGATTGAAGCCACCGATGCCAAAATCAAGAAGATCAACAAATCATCCTGACCGGAAGCACAAGAGCCCCCTCAGCCCGCGTCCATCTGCAGGCCTTCGCGCTTGATGATCTCACCGAATTTCTCCGTCTCCGCCTTAAGGAAGTCGGAATACTGCTGCGGCGTCCCGTAATCGGTACGCGCGCCGATCTTGGCCATCTGCTCCTTGATGTCATCGCGCTCCAGGAACACCTTGATCTCCTTGTTGAGCGCGTCAAGGACAGGGGCGGGGACGTTCTTCGGCAGGAAAATGCCGAACCAGGATGAGACGTCGAACTTTGCAAGCTCCGGTGCGCTCTCGCGCATGGTGGGAACCTTGGGCGCCAGCGCGGCACGCTCCGGCGTGGTCACCGCCAAGGCGTTGAGCTTGCCGTCCAAAACTTGCGGCAGCGTCGGATAGAGGTTGTCGAACAGGATCTGGATGTCGCCGGCAAGCGCTGCCTGCAGCGCCGGCCCGGCGCCGCGGAACGGCACGTGCACCATCTTGAGCCCGGTCAGTTGCAGGAACCAGGCGCCGGTGAGGTGAGGGCTCTGTCCAACGCCGGACGAGGCATAGGTGAGCTTGTCCGGATTGGCCTTGATATAGGCGATCAGGTCCGCGATCGACTTGATCGGCACCGACGGATGCGCCGATACGATGTTCGGAATCCGGATCAGGTTGGAAACCGGCTGCAGCTGTTCCGCCTTGTAGGGCATGTTGCGGAAAATGCTGTAGGCGATCGCGTTGGGGCCAGGATTGCCGACGAGGACGGTGTGTCCGTCAGCTTTGCTGCGCACGGCTTCGGCGGTGCCGATCGTGCCGCCCCCGCCGGAGCGGTTCTCCACGACCGCGGACTGCCCCCACGCCTTCTGCAGATGTGCGGCCAGCAACCGTCCCATCACATCGGTGGTGCCTCCCGGCGCGGCCGGCACGATGAGGCGGACGGTTTCGGTCGGCCGCCAGTCAGAGCCGTAGCTTGCACGCGGCAAGATCGCTGCGGCGGAAATGGCGGCGGCCCCGGTCAGAACACGGCGTCGCGAAAAGGTTCTTCTGGTCACAAGTTTACTCCCTGCTGGAATCGTATGGTTCCCGCAGGAGCGTAGGCAGCGCGTGCGCGAAGAGCAAGCGCGCGACTTGGCGCAGGATTTCCGCGCCGTGGAACACGGCTAAAAGCTAGTTAAAACTGAGCAGTTTGAACAGCGGCGTCAGGTAGCTTAGCTCCTGGCCGGATGTCGGCGTGGTGCGGCTGATGAAGTCGAAGATCTTGCCGTCCTGCAACCCGTAGTTGGCGAGCCGCTGCACTTGGCGGTTCTTGTCGAAATAGATCGCGATTACCCGCTGGTCGACGACCTGCTGGTTCATGAACGCGACTTTGCGCTCGGAGCGCTGCGATATGTAATAGAACACTTCGCCGTTAAGGGTCGCGACCGTGGAGGGGGTTCCCATCACGATCAGCACCTGATCCTGGCTGGCGCCGATCGGGATCTGCTCCAGCGCGTTGGGCGGGAGGATATAGCCCTTCTGGAACTGCTCGCCGGTGCAGCCGCCCAGCGCGGCGCAGACCAGTGCCACGGCGCCAAAGGCACGCCAGCGTGCGGTAAAGCGGCGCGGCAAGGGCACGCGGTCGCTCAAATGGCTCATCTGGGTCATTGCAGGAATTTGCTCGTCCTCTTGCATCGCGCGGTGCGTTGACGTACCGGGCAGCACGCAGGATTGCAACACGCGCGGGCCGGAGACCAAACCTCCGGGGCTCGCTTGCGGAACCCACAATGCTTTGGCCGTTCAATCACTTCAGGAAACCCCGGTCGCCCTCGCGCGGCACCATCGAGGCCATCTATGGCATGATCGTGACGCGGG
>PNLC01000294.1 GCA_013822885.1 Bradyrhizobium sp. | reverse complement strand
GCGCCTTGCATCCGGATGTGCGAATAGCGGACGTCATCCATCTTGGAGCCAAGCCCCGAATGGGCCTCGAGCCGGGTGCCGTCGGGCAGATACACCGTCTTGGCGGCGATATCGTAGACCGCGGTCTGACGATCATAGGGCGGCGAACCGCCGAGCATCGGATTCTGGCTTCGGGTCTCTATGATGCTTCCGGTCACGCTGGCGTCGGCCGATGCGTAAGACAACAGCGAATTTTGCGAAGGCTGCGGCTTGCCCCACAGCTTTTCAACCATGTTCTGCCGGTCGCTGGAGGCGATCGACATCACGGCGGCCTTGGCGCGCTGGGCCATGTCGGTGATGGACGATCCGGACGATTTGGGCTCGGCAGATTTGGTATCCGCCAGTTTAGGCGCCGGTACGTTCATCGCGATCTGGGCAGGCGCCGTCGAAGCTTTTGTCTTCGAGGCCTCTGCGAGTCTGGGCGTTGCAGCGGCGGCCTTCGGTGCGACGACCGGGGGCGAAACTTCCGCCACACTGGTCGTCTCGACGGGCCTCGGTGGTTCGCCCTGCGGCGACGCCGCGGCGAACCTTTCACTGAACATGAGCGAAGCCGAGACGTTCTCCGGCGCGGAGATCAACGGCGACCGGTCCGGCAGCGACGCAAATATCTCGTTGAAGTTGGGTCGCGTTGGCCGCGCCGCAATGACGGTGGAACTGGCGACAGGAGGCGTCTCGAACGCTGCGCTGCCCAGCGTGGGATAGATGCTGGCGCCGATCACGTTGGTGTAGACGGTCCAGGCGCATCCCAGCACCAGGCCCGCAACCGCAACGCTGCCAAGGAAGTAGTGCGGAAGGACACTACGGGAAGATTTCCCGCGTTTTTTACCCGCAGGACCACACGCACGCTTACTGGTACTCATACACACGCCGCCCAGAACAATTCCACCAAGTCCCTCTTTGATGCCGCCCCCAAAAGGTTCCGAGGGGCCGTTTCGCAGAGGCATGGAGCGTCATTAAGGCGACTTTTAGTTAAATCAGCCTTAAACCCTAACAGATCGGGGGCGGTTCCAAGTGCATGGAACTATTGCGAAAATCGCGCTCGGGCAGGCGACTATTTTGCCACGATGACGCCATATTTCGCCCGACCTCGCGAGCCCTGCCCAGATGGATCCCGGCGTCGGGGCACCGCGCGGTGGCTTTGCCGATCTGCCGGATCGCTATGCCGATTTACCGGGTCAGACCAAACCGCCGAACCTTACCGTCCCCACGCAGACTTACTATGGCGCACCCCCGTATCGCACACACCCGCGTCGTTGCACGTGGCTTTGCATTGGGGCGCAGCCGTGATACGGTACCGTATCACCTCATTACTGTATTCGTTTCTCGCACCCCGAAGGGGAAGCTGCCATGACAATGCTGGCGCGCGCCGGATTTATCGCCTTTGCAGCCTTCTGCCTCCTCGCTGGAGACGCGGCGGCGCAGCCGGCGAAACCGGCTTGTACGTCCGCCCAGACCTTGCAGGGAACGCAGACGCTGCGTTGCGAGACGGCGATCACGATCGTGGCCGAGAACGGCGCCAAGTTCGAACTCAGGGATCGCAACCGCGACGGCCAGGTCGATTCCGTCGAACTCAGCAGCAAGGCGCTGCTGCTCGAGGTGCCAAAGAAGTCGGGCCGCACCCGTTTCCAGGTGGTGACGCCGCAGGCGATTGCCGCGGTGCGCGGCACCAGATGGGCCGTGGACGCGGAGGGTGGAAAGACTTCTGTGTTCGTCGTCAACGGCCGTGTCAACGTCGCGCGCGCCGGCGGGCGCGGCAGGGTCGACCTCGGCCCCGGCGATGGCGTCGACGTCGAGACGTCAGGCCAACTGATCGTCAAGCGCTGGCCGCCCGCGCGCGTCGCAGCCCTGATGGCGCGGCTCGGACAATGAAGCTCGGACAATAGAAGCAGGCGAATGAGCAATCGACGGCTTTACATTCTGGTTGCGCTGCTGTGCACGGGACTGTGGGCCGTCGCGATCTGTGTTGGCCATGCGACCGGCCGACTGCGATTGCTCGACCGGATCGAGTCCGCATTCACAGACCTGCGCACCCTCGCCCGCGGCGTGAAGGCGCCGCCCGACCTCGTGACGATCGTTGCCATCGACGACGGCATCGTGAGGCAAAGCGGTACCTATCCGCTCCCGCGCATGGAAATAGCCGGGATCATCGACGCGATCGCACGCCTGGAGCCTAAGGTCATCGCGGTCGATCTGCTGCTGGTCGACAAGGGACCTGCGGAGGGCGACGCGGCGCTGGCGAAAGCGTTCGCGACGCGCCCGACGGTGCTGGCAGCGGCCGCGGTGTTTCCGGAAACCGTGCAGCCATCCGAGAATGGCGACGGGCCGCTTGCCGGCTTGCCGACGGCTGATCGATTCCTGCATCCGCTGCCGGCATTCGCCGAGCACGCGGAAGTCGGAATCGCCAACGTGACGACGGGCCAGACCGGCACGCCGCTCTCGGTGCCGATGCTGTTCCGGACCCGCGACAAGATCGAACTGTCGTTTCCGCTTCGCGCAGCCTTGGCTGCGGTCGGCAAGCCGTTGACGATCGAGCCCGACCGCCTGCTGTTCGGCGATCATCCGATCGCGACCGGCTCCAACTATGCGCTTCCGATTTCCTATTACGGTCCCCGCCGCACCATTCGAACGGTCAGCGCCGCCGACCTGGTCGACGGCCTGGTCGACCGGAAAGACATCGAGGGCCGCATCGTCGTGCTTGGCGCGACTGCCACCGGCGCGGGCGATTTCTTCCCGACGCCGTTCGATTCGCTGATGCCGGGCGTCGAAATCATCGCCACCGCCATCACGCACCTGATTGCGGGCGATGGCATCGTGCGCAATCGACCGGTCCGCATCTTCAACACCGCGATGGCGATCGGGCTGCCGCTGCTGCTGGTCGGCTTGCTGGTCTGGCGGCGCAACGCGATCGGCCTGTTGACGGTCACTGCGGTGGTCGTGGTGTGGGCGGTGGCGAACGCGGTCGCTTTCGCGCACGGGATATGGCTCGATGCCGCGATAACGTTCGCGGCTGCCGCGCCGCCAGTCATCCTGTTCGGCTCCCTGCAGCTCTGGTCGGGCCGGCGAAGCGCGCAGCGCTTTGCCGCGCAGAACGAGTTGCTCGAACAATTTCAGACGCCGGCGCTTCGTGGGTGGTTGACCCGCAACCCCGACTTCCTGCTGGCACCGGTCCGGCAGAATGCCGCCGTCGTCTTCATCGATCTGTCGGGATTTACCGCCCTCAGCGAGACGCTCGACCCGGACGCCACCCGCGGACTGCTGAAGGAGTTTCACGCGCTGGTCGACAAGGAGGTCACGAGAAGCGGCGGCATCGTCACGAGTTTCCTCGGCGATGGCGCCATGATCCTGTTCGGTCTGCCGGCGGAATCCGCCGACGATGCCACGCGCGCCGCCGACTGCTCGATCGCGCTCTGCATCAAGACCGAACGCTGGATCGAGACCTTGCCGCCTGCGATCGCAGAGCGCATCGGCTTCAAGATCGGCGCGCATTTCGGACCGATCGTCGCCTCCCGGCTCGGCGGCCGAAATCATCAGCACATCACGGCGACCGGAGACACGGTGAACGTGTCGAGCCGGCTGATGGAAGTAGCCGCGCGGCACGACGTCAGGCTGGCGGTGAGCGATACGTTGCGCGTCGAGGCCGAACGCACGGGCGCCCGGCTGAAAACCGGCAGCCTCGAGGGTCCCGTCGAGGCGCAGATTCGCGGCAGGTCCGGCTCGCTCACCGTCTGGCTGTGGCGAAGCGACGATCGGTCGATCGAAAACGGCGCGCATCCGCACGCTGCGGAGTAAACCGGCCCGAATTTGTCCTACCGCAACTCCGGCGGCGGAGTGTGGTCGAACACCCCGCGCGTCGATCCCTGGAGGACATCCAGCGCATAGGTCTCGATCACCAGCGGTCCACGCTTGCGCTGAACCTCGCCCACCCGCTCGACACGGGCAAACCTGTCCTTCACAAACGGCGTGTCACCGAGCCGTGACTCGTACACGTACAGAATCCTGCCTGCGAGTTGCGCCGCTTCTGGCTCGGGCAGGTTGACCCAGCGGATGCGCTGCCCCTCCTGTGCCACGCAACTGCCCTTCGGCAGATAGAATGCCAGCCAGCTGGTGGTGCCGTAGTCCGACGCGAGCACGCAGGTTGCGCCGGCGCGCACCCTCGCCGCCTCGATGGCAGCGGCCGTTTCGCGCCAGCCGACGCCGACGCTGCGCACGGTAGCATCCCGGCGATAGCCGGAGAGCGCGCCGGTATTGGCCTGCACGACCAGCAGGACGAACATCACCACGCCCGACGGCACCGCCCAGCGCCGGCAGAAGTCAACCGCGCGCTGCTGACGCGGCGCCCACTGCACCAGATGGGCGGCGACCGCGGCGGCGACGGCAAACGCCGGATAGATCGGCGCAAACCAGTTGGCCTCGACGCGCGCATGCAACGAGTGCCAGACGAAATACGCGACGATGGTCCAGAACATGGTGTTGACCAGCACCCGCGCCGGCAGCGTGCCGGCGCGACGCCGGAGCAGCGCATAAAGCCCCATCGCGCCGAGGATCCATACCAGCGGCGTCGCGAACGCAATCTGCGTCGGGATCAGTTCGGCGATGAAGACCGGGCGGAAATCCTCTACCCGGGCCCGGCCCATCTGCTTGATGAAGGAAGCCCAGCCGTGATTGGCGTTCCACATAATGACCGGCGCAAACAGCAGGAGTGCGACGAGGCCGCCCAGATAGAGCCACGGCGAGATCAGCCAGTGCCGCAATCTGGGAACGGCAACCAGCCAGATCAGGATCGCCGGCCCAAAGAACAGCGCGGTGTATTTCGAAAGCATCGCGCAGCCGGCTGCAGCGCCGACTGCCAGCCACCACGCGCCGCGTCCGGTCTGCAATACCTTGGCGAGCGCGAACAGCAACAAGCTCGAAGCCACCAGCAGCGGCGCGTCCGGCGTCACGATCATGGTGCCGACGGCGGCCATCAGCGTGACGTTCAGCAACAGCGTCGCCGCCGAGGCCACCCGCTTGTCACCGAACAGAATCAACGTGGCCTGATACACCGCCCAGCTCATCGGCAACGCCAGCAGGATGGACACCAGCCGCACACCCAGTTCGGTATCACCTGCAACAATGGTCCCGAGCCGGATCACCACGGCGACCATCGGCGGATGATCGTAATAGCCGCCGGCGAGATGCTTCGACCACATCCAGTAATAGGCTTCGTCGAAGGTGATCGGCGTCCAGGCGGCGGCGACCAGCCGCAACACGATCAGCGCCAGGATCGCCAGCGCCGTCAGGAGGCCAAGCCGCGCCTCGTCCGGTTTCATTGGTCGGTCACCGCTTGCGCCAGACGAACATTCCCGACATCGCGTAGTTCCAGACCACGCCCATCAGCGCGCCGGCAAGCCCCGCCAGCCACCAGATCGGTTCCTGCTCGAACACCGAGAACGCCACGCCGACATTGGCAAGCAGGCCGACACCGCAAACCAGATAGAACAGCAACAGGCCGCGCAGGATCGCAAAGCCCTTGAGCCGCTGGTCGCGATAGGTGAGAAAGTTGTTCAGGATGAAGTTACTGGTCATGGCGACCAGCGCGCCGACAGCCTGCGCCTCCGCGAAGGGCTCCTTCAATATTTCGTGCGCGATGAACAGCGTTGCCAGATGCACGACGAGGCCGGTGCCTCCGACCATGGCGAACAGCAGGAAGCGCAGCGACACCACGTCGTGCGTCAGCTTCGCCAGCACCAGGCCGAGGAAGTCCAGCGCCACCATGGAATCGAGCTTGCTCTCGCCGTGCTGGCGTGAGCCGAAGGTGAAGGGAATTTCGACGGTCCGCAACTTGCCCTGCGCGGAGGCCACGATATCGAGCAGGATCTTGAAGCCCTGGGTGGAGAGCTGCGGCGCCAGTTGCTCGAAGCGGTCGCGGCGGATCATG